>JAAZHD010000107.1 GCA_012510895.1 Clostridiales bacterium | reverse complement strand
ATATTGCAGGAGACTTAAATATTAATATCACAGATGAACATATTGAAGCGTTGGCGAAATTAATGGAACGGATCAGCAAACTGGATCTCAGCGTGGAAAACGTATCAAAGCAGCTGGAAAAAATCAGCAAAGGCCATCAGAAAGCCAAGGAGACCATTAAGGCAAATAAAGGTTTCTTCCAGAAAATTTTTGATGCGATAAAAGAGTTTTTTGCATGGCTTGCGAAAGCCCTGCGCGTCTGAGCCGGAACTGATCCAAATTGGACTGAGAGACATAAGTTAAATAGGGGGACTATTGTGTTCGAGATTATAAAAGCAGATATTCGGGCAGTACTGGAACGGGATCCGGCTGCCCGTAATGTCCTGGAAGTTATACTGTGTTATTCAGGTTTTCATGCTATTTTGATGCATCGGGCAGCTCATTGGCTTTACCGTCATCGCTTAAAACTGCTGGCCCGGATGCTGTCCCAGTTTAACCGCT
This sequence comes from Clostridiales bacterium, assembly GCA_012510895.1. Taxonomy (GTDB): domain Bacteria; phylum Bacillota; class Clostridia; order Caldicoprobacterales; family DTU083; genus JAAZHD01. The sequence continues at coordinate 2,483 of JAAZHD010000107.1, read as the reverse complement.
TTTTAACAGGGGTGGAAATTCACCCTGCAGCCAAAATCGGTAAAGGAATTTTCATAGATCATGGAATGGGTGTAGTAATCGGAGAAACTACTGAAATAGGCGATAATGTTACAATATACCAGGGTGCTACCCTGGGCGGAACAGGCAAGGAGACCGGAAAGCGGCATCCCACCATCGGCAATAATGTGATAATCAGTGCCGGAGCCATGATTTTAGGGCCTTTCCGGGTTGGCGACTATGCAAAAATCGGCGCCGGCTCAGTGGTGTTGAAAGAGGTACCGCCTAATTCAACGGTAGTAGGGGTTCCCGGCAGGGTAGTAAAGAAGGACAATAAAAGGGTGAAGGAGAAGGAGGGCTGTCTGGATTTCGATCATACCGCCATGCCTGATCCGGTTAATGATGCTTTTCGGCGGCTTACTATCTGCTTATTGGACTTGGAAAAAAAGGTGCAAGAATTGGAGGCAAGATTAAATCATGAAATTGTACAACACAATGACGAAGCGTAAGGAAGAATTTATTCCCCTCCATGAAGGGGAAGTACGTATGTATTCCTGCGGTCCTACTGTATATGATTATTTTCATATTGGAAACGCAAGGCCTTTTATAATATTTGATGTTTTCAGAAGATATATGGAATATAAGGGTTATAAAGTTACCTTTGTTCAGAACTTTACAGATATTGATGATAAAATGATTCAACGGGCAAATGAAGAAGAAATAACTGTTAAGGAATTGGCAGACAGATTCATTGAGGAGTATTTCAAGGATGCCGACGGGCTTTATATCCGCAGGGCGGATTATCATCCCAAGGCTACTGAACACATAGATGACATGATTGCTTTTATTCAAAAGCTTATTGAAAAGGGTTTGGCCTATCAGGCAGGCAATGATGTATATTTCGATACCAATGCCTTTAAAGACTATGGGAAGCTGTCAGGACAGAGCCTTGAAGATTTGGAAATTGGTGCCCGGATAGAAATCGGCAAGGCCAAGAGGAATCCCATGGACTTTGCCCTCTGGAAAGGCCAAAAACCGGGGGAACCTGCATGGGACAGCCCCTGGGGGCCAGGCAGACCGGGTTGGCATATTGAATGCTCCGTAATGGCAAACAAATACTTAGGTGAAACCATTGATATACATTCAGGAGGCCAGGATCTTATATTCCCCCATCATGAAAACGAGATTGCGCAGAGCGAAGGGGTAAACGAGAAACCCTTTGCCAGGTACTGGCTGCATAATGGATATATAAATATCGATAACAGGAAAATGTCCAAATCCCTGGGCAACTTCTTCACTATAAGAGATATTTCTGCTGAATTTGACCTGGAAGTGGTCCGCCTTTTCATGCTGTCATCTCATTACCGCAATCCCATAAATTTCAGCCGGGAACTGCTGGAACAGGCAGAAGCAGCGCTGGAACGTCTTTATAATGCCAGGGACAACCTTGAATATCTGATCAGCAATGCAGAGGACAAAGCCCCTTCAGATGAAGAAAGGGAATTCCTTGAAAAGCTGCCTGAATTCACTGCAGACTTTGAACGTGCTATGGAGGATGACATTAACACGGCAGATGCTTTGGGTGTTATCTTTGAACTGGTCAGGGAGATAAACACAAGTGCAGACAAAGGCCTTTCTGCAAATGCCCACCAGGCTTCCCTGGAAACCCTAAATAAGCTGACCGGTTTATTAGGACTTTTGAACAAACAAAAAGGCAAGCTTGATGAGGAAATTGAAGCCCTTATACAGGAAAGGGAAAAGGCCAGGGCTGAGAAGAATTGGGCATTGGCGGACAAGATACGGGATGATTTAAAGAAAGAGGGCATTATTCTGGAAGATACACCCCAGGGAGTACGCTGGAAACGGGTTTAGCACTTTTGTTTATTAATAGATTATTCATAATTTGTTTAAAATATTTTGCTATAATCCAACACGTAAGATATAATTGCTTCACTATTACGATGCCGACAAAGCAATACAGCATTATAAACAGGGGGGATACTTTTGATCGAAGTTAAAAATTTGACTAAGCGATACGGGCAGCATCTTGCCGTTGATTCCATTAATTTTACAGTGGAAAACGGCGAGATTCTGGGTTTTCTTGGTCCTAACGGAGCAGGAAAATCAACGGTTATGAATATTTTGACCGGGTATATATCTGCAACAGACGGACAGGCCTTGATTAACGGCATAGATGTTTTAGAGCAGCCGGAAGAAGCCAAGAAAATGATTGGTTATCTGCCTGAATTTCCGCCGCTGTATGGTGATATGACCGTTACCGAATACTTGAATTTTGTAGCTGATATTAAGAATGTTACCGGCAGTGAAAGAAAAAACAGCATGGAAAAAATCATGGATCTGGTAAAGATTGCTGATGTTCGGGGGCGTCTGATAAAAAACTTATCCAAGGGTTATAAACAGCGTGTCGGACTGGCTCAGGCGCTTATTGGCAATCCGGAGGTGCTTATACTGGATGAGCCCACAGT
>JAAZHD010000106.1 GCA_012510895.1 Clostridiales bacterium | reverse complement strand
AGTTCGGTATGATGGTACTGCAGCTTAAGTCGGCTGATAAAGTCTGCCTCTTCCATAGAGCCGCCTTGATCAATCAGGATGCTGCTATTGTCCGTTATTTCTATGGTATTCTTCTCACCTGTCTCATTAGTCTGTAAAAAGAAGCGGTCGATAGACTCGTCATACATGGCTGTGACACCGATATCGGCCTGATTTATATGACCGGCTATTTCCTTTAAGGATATATTGGACAGGTTCTTTCCGCTTAATTCTATAACAGGCAGTTCCTTGCCGTCTTTTGTAATGCTTATAACCGTTTTTTCATCATTAATGAATATATTAACCGTCTGTTCTTCTCCCTTAGTATTTTGTGTTTTAATGGTAAAGTCAATTACATCACCGGCACTTAACTGAAACTGGGATCTCAAGCTGCCCCTGTCAGCCCCTTCTGCCGATATTGGCTCTTTACTGGCAGCAGACCAGTTGGCAGCCAATTGGACCACATTTATATCATAGCTGCTGTTAACGGCATTGGATCTTGCCGAAACTTCCACGATGCCCGGATCAGCAGCAGTTGCGGCTTTTACCCATTTCATGCTGCTTACGGATCGATTCAGAAGCACACCGGAAGAAGAATCAGTCAGGCCAAAGGATTCGCGTGTCTTAAGCACAAATTCCGCCAGCCATTTATTGACTTCATTATAGCCTTCTCTGGTCCATTCCAGTTGTGTGTTCTTTTGTGAAACCTTATCCACTCTGATTCTCTCTACCCTCATCATGTCACGGACTATGCTGTCAATGTCCATTCCGGATGCCAGTCCTCCAAGCCTGATCGCCATTTATACAAACCCTCCTGTTTATGCTATATCATCTCATCTACGAGAAGGCCGATGCTTTCCAAAAGATTTGCTATCATATCTTTAATTTTCTCCGGCGGTATTTCCCGAATCACTTCATTGGTATTGCTGTCCATTACTCTGATTATTATATCGCCGGTCTTCTCATGTATCTTGAACTCTACTCTTCTGTTGTATATTTCCAATCTCCTGTTTGCCTCTTTAGCTGCGTCTGTAAGCTCTTTCCCTGCGATTTGCAACTCCTTTACCCGTTCTTCATTCTTTTCTTCCCGGACATTGGAGACAGCACTATTTGATGCAATTTTGAGTTCCACATGGCGTGGATAATTCCCCTCTATGCGCATATCAACCGCTCCTTTATTGTCTGTATGTCTATAGTATTGATATCGGAGTAAAAAGAGAAAAGTTTAATATGTATCCATAAAATTGAAAAATCGGCTGATAGTAACAGCCGATTTTTTGTTGAAAATTATCTGAGTAATTGTAAAACTCCTTGTGGTGCTTGATTTGCCTGAGCCAGCATTGCCTGAGCTGCCTGCTGCAGGATACTGTTCTTGGTGAATTCCATCATCTCTTTGGCGATATCAGCGTCCCTTATTCTTGACTCAGAGGCCTGCAGATTTTCTGCCGATGTATCCAGATTTCTGATTGTATGCTCTAATCTGTTCTGCATAGCACCAAGCTTGGATCTTTCTTTGGAAACGGCCTCCAATGCATTATTAATTATTGTTATTGCTTTGTCAGCTGATTTCTGAGTCGATACATTCAAACCGCCATTACTGCCAACGGTGATTTCATCACCATCT
>JAAZHD010000105.1 GCA_012510895.1 Clostridiales bacterium | reverse complement strand
TATTTAGCTTGATCATCTTTAATAATCTACTTGTTATTCTTCTTCATTATGAGAAATATGTTCTTCTTTTTCTAAGTTTGCCGGCTGCATCTTAAGCTCTTCATATTCATTATCTGTATCCTGCAAATTTGCCTCCTTACATTTTTCAGGTTCTATGACTGATAAATCCGGGTCTGGATTCAGTTCTTCATATTCTGCTTCATAATTCAACTCTTCGACACGGGGAGTGCATGGCCCGATTCTGGGTGTGCCGCAGCAAACAATTTCCTGTTCAAGATCTATATCCACATCTATTTCGATAGGAATTTCAATGCAAAGCAATTGCGTTAAGGTAAAAGAACATTTACTTCTTTGTTCATCTCAGGAACGACCTCCAATAATCGGGTAAAAACTTTTTGGTTTGGGTTTCCGATCATCTCTTGGTTTTACATTGGAACCTATACAGTATACCTTTGGATCGCCGCATTGAGCAATTGGCTCAATGGTAACCACTGCTTGTGTTTTAACCAATTGATTAGCAATTATTGTTTTAGTGCAGTTTAAATTTTCATCAGACAATTCAATCCCTCCTTTAAACAAAAGTGCATGTAATATACTATGCGAAACCATACACTCTGGTGCTTTGCCGGTATGTGCGCGGAAGCAACTTGTAAAAGTTAGTGCTGTAAATGACTCCTTATGATAAGAGACATTAATAATTGTCTTATGATTGTATTTGTAGTATTGTATGAATAAGAAATAGACGAACAAATCTGAAAAGTTAAGGGAGGACAGATGATGGATCCTGGTAAAGGTGTCAAGTCTGGCTGCTTCAATATAATTCCCGAGGGTGTGCCAAACGGAGGTATATTATTTGTGAATAATGAGGCTGCCGGCAGATCTGGACATGGTGGAAATACAATAACGGAATGCAAAAACGGTGATATTTTATGTTTTTACAGCAATGTGTCAGGAGAAATATTTTTGGGTCATGGCGTTGCAGGTTGGTCTGAATTCAGAAGATCCACTGACGGGGGTAAAACATGGAGTGAACCATGCATTTTCGATTATTCAAAAAAGATGTGGGATGGAGATGAGTGTTATTCCGCATTGGTTGTTTCAGCAGTTACTGCGCCGAATGGAACACTTGTAGCTATAGTCGCAAGATTTGAAAATGAGAAGTGGATAAAAAGATTTCCGCCTGTATATTTATTAAGCTATGACAATGGTTATACCTGGTCGGAACCCAGAGAAATTGATAATTCTGCATCTGTACATGATTTATCGCTGACATATGACGGGTCTTTTGTACACGATGATACCATTTATGTGGTATTCATAGGCGGGGCTGGGGACATGTGTCCGGGACCTTACTCACTGTATGTATCTACAGATAATGGAGAAACATTTAATAAACGAAGCAATTTGCCCTTTGATCACCTTTATAATTATGGTACCGGCACCGTACTTGATGACGGAAGTATCATTGTTTATGCATATCCGTGGGATGAGACGGAGAAGACGGATGAACATAATTTGCCTTATGTAATTAGCAGGGACGGAGGATACACCTGGTCTGAAGTAAAAACGGCATATTTTGAAAAAAGATTAAGAAACCCGCAATTATCTGAAAAAATTGGAGATT
>JAAZHD010000104.1 GCA_012510895.1 Clostridiales bacterium | reverse complement strand
TTGCTCATATTATACTATACCCGTTATCTTAAGTCCAGAATGCTGATACGGTAATAAGAGCAAAGCTGTATTGGAAAAACTTACATTGCTTCAAATAGTTGACATAATAAATTACATATGTTACGATATTGTTACAAATTCATTAAGCGCCTGGCCCTAAGGTGCTTAAAAAGAAAGTGAGGAAAAAACTTATGAAAAAGCTTAAATCATTTGCAATTCTGGTAGTAATAATGACTATCGTATTGATGCCGCTGCAAGGGGTACAAGCAGCAGGCAATTATGTGAAATGCAATGGTGTAAAGATATTTTATGGAACCAATGCAGATCAATTGATTCAAAATGGTAAATTAAGCAATTTGTATGATTGGCTTCAAAATATAATTGAAAATATGCAGAAAGCAGTACCGGCACCTAAGCCCTCTGCAACTCCTGCACCGGCGCCGGAACCAACACCGATACCTGAAACGAAACCAACACCGGTGCCTGTGCCTGTTCCTTCACCCACTCCCAAGCCAGAAACAGTTCCTGCACCAAAACCCACAACACCTCCTGCTGAAAACGGGCAGTCGTCTGACTATAAGCTGAGTTCATCTGAGCTTAAAATGGTTGAACTGGTAAATCAGGAACGTGCAAAAGCTGGTGTTGCTCCCTTGACGATAGATTTAGAGCTGAGTCGTGTTGCCAGAATTAAATCACAAGATATGAAGGACAATAACTACTTCTCTCATACATCTCCAACTTACGGAAGCCCCTTTGAGATGATGAAAAACTTTGGTATTCGTTATCGTACAGCCGGGGAAAATCTGGCCAAACACAGCAGTGTTGAAAGCGCTCATGCAGGGCTGATGAATTCCGAAGGTCACAGAAAAAACATTCTGAATCCTAACTTTACACACATTGGAGTCGGTATCGTAGATGACAGATACTACACACAGATGTTTATCGGAAAATAATATAAGCCGGATTTAAAATAGACGAAAATTATGAAAAAGCCGTAAGAAACGGCTTTTTTTTTTTGGCATCTTGAAATACATAAAATATGCATCATATTGGAATACGGGTTATCCTTGTACCAGATCCGCATCGGTCTATATGATAACAGCCGATTACCGGAATATTATATAGTCTGTATATATCAAGAACACGTCTGGTTACATACGGAGAGAATCTCAGGGAAAGTCCGCAGCCCAGTGCAACTTCTTTAGGCGTGGACATCACCTGAGAGGAAATTCCATGATCCCGCAGTATATTGCAAAAATAAAAAGCATGCTGCCTTGACCGAAAGGAGAGTATATCAAAGCTTTCTTGGAAAGGCATCAGCCTCACTCCTTTAGTTCTAATCCGTCTTCCATATTAATATATATAGCACGTAATAAAAGTGTTACTATATATAATGGGAGGGTTCATATGATTTACATGGATAATGCAGCCACTACCTGGCCTAAGCCTAAGAAAGTAATCCGTGCAGTAGTCAGATGTATGGAAGAGTACGGAGGAAATCCCGGACGATCCGGACATAATATGGCCGTAAAAGCCGGTCAGCTTCTTTTATATACAAGGGAAATGCTATGTGAACTCTTCCGATTAGAGGATCCTTTCCAGATCATCTTTACCAGCAACTGCACTGACAGTCTGAACCTGGCCATAAAAGGCAGTGTTTTACCGGGGGATCATGTTATTACCACCACTATGGAGCACAACTCAGTTATCAGACCTTTAATGGAAATGAAAAAACAAGGAGTGGAGCTGACAATTGTTAAGTGCAGCTCCCAAGGCCTTCTGGATCCATTTGATATAGAAAAAGCCATACAAAGCAATACAAAACTTATCGTCACTTCCCATGCATCCAATGTTACCGGAACCATTTTTCCCATAGAAGCCATAGGCCGTATTGCCAGAAATCATGGAATACCATATTTGGTCGATGCTGCCCAAACGGCAGGTGTATTACCTATAAACCTGTCAGATTTGCCGGTAGACATGATGGCTTTTCCTGGACATAAAGGATTGCTGGGTCCGCAAGGAACCGGCGGTTTATATATACATCCTGATATACAGCTTAGATCAATCCGCCAGGGAGGCACGGGAAGCCAGTCAGACAGCATATACCAGCCGGATTTTCTGCCTGACAAGTTTGAAACGGGAACAATGAACACACCAGGCATAGCAGGTTTAGGCGCCGGTGTGGAAGAGATAATGAAGGAAGGACAATCCGGCATTCTTGCTCACGAAAACAGGTTAGGGAAACTCTTCCTGGAAGCCCTCTCACATATGAAACAAATCAAGGTATACGGCCCTTCTGATCTGTCAAAACAAACAGGTGTCATATCTATAAATATAGGAGACAAAGACTCTTCAGAAGTTGCCAACCTGCTGGATGAACGTTACAATATTGCAGTTCGCGGCGGTCTCCATTGTGCGCCGCTTGCTCATAAAACCATTGGTACCTTCCGTCAGGGAGCCGTGCGTTTCAGTTATGGACTCTTTAATCGGCTGGATGAAGTAAAAGCCTGCATAAAAGCTTTGGAAGAAATATCGCGAATGTGATTGTTATTTATAAATCTATTAATTATTGCCTCACTTGCCTGCTTGCATGCCAAATCCATCGGAATTGATCGGGACACAGCTATGATTAAGGCAGCCATAAATATTTCTTCCGTCTCACATGAAGAGATGCTTTTCATCCAAACGGGAAGGGGAAAATGAATCCAATCATTATAGCGTCTGAATAATAATACACCGTTCGGTGCAGGCGGACTCCAGGATACAATTAATGTTTTGCAGCCCAAGGCAGTAAATACAAGATTTGCTGCCTTCTCCATATCATCTGTATTCTGAATTCTATGTCCGTATAATGCTTCCAGTGATGAATAAGGAATTTTTATCATTTCTATGCTACTTTTTTTAAAAAGGTTTTTACACTGCAAGTCCATAAAAACCGGAATTCCCTTAGATTGACAAACTTCACATACAGTGCTCAGCAGACTGCCTGTAACCAGACCCTTACCATAATCGACAATAACAACCAGTTTAACATCTTCCAGAAGCAAAGTTACTACTTTTAATATATCATGAAATATGCCGTTAACTATTTCATCCTGATGGTATTTGTCCAATCTTATCAGGAGTTCTTCTTCAGTTCCGATTCGTTGCATCAAAGCTGTAGGACGGTTCCCGTCAACCTTAAGCACAGAAGAAATATTTTTCTGATTTAGAAACCTGCGTAGTCTTTCTCCTTCCTCATCCTTCCCTATTACGCCGGCCAAAGTAACCTCTGCACCCATTGCCTTAATCAAGGCAGCAATATTAGCAGCACCGCCGGGGTAATGCATAGTTTCTTTTATGTTCAACACAGGTACAGAGGAATCCGAACATGAACAGCCGACTCTGCCGATTATATTCTGCTCCAGAATAACATCCCCAATTATCAGTATCTTCCCGGGAGCGCTCTCATTTTCCTTCATATATGCCACGAATTGCCGCCTCCTTAAAGTTGATACATACTAATATATTCATAAAAGTTTATTTGGTGCGAAAAATAAATCGGGAGGAACAGCCCCCCGATTTGAGCACAAAAACTTATAAAACCTAAGCAGCTATTTTGTTTACTTCAGATTCATACACGCACGTATATTTAATATTCCGCTTCCCTGAGCATACTTACTTACATTGCTCATATTAAACGCACTTTCCATAAGAACCTCTTTTATCGCAGAAGGGGACATGTTTGAATCTTTGCTGAACATTAAAGCTGCAGCACCTGCAACAACAGGGGTAGCAACAGAAGTACCGGACATTTTCGTATAAAGCTCTTTCATGTTATCCCGGCGTAAACCTCCTGTATATTCCTTATTTGTTCTTGCAGCCGTAATACCTACCCCGGGTGCTACCACATCGGGTTTTACCTGCCTGCCTCTGGCTGGTCCGCGGCTTGAGAATTCAGCAATTTGATCATCTTCATATTCTGGTGTTCTATTA
>JAAZHD010000103.1 GCA_012510895.1 Clostridiales bacterium | reverse complement strand
GGCCTATACCGTCCCTGCACAGCCTGGACAAGGGAGGAAAGGTTATTTATATAGGGGCATTTTCCAAGTCCCTGGCTCCCACCATCCGGATAAGCTACATGGTTCTGCCTAAGCGGCTTATGAAGCTCTACTTTGATAAACTCAGCTTTTATATCTGCCCTGTTCCTGTGTTTGAGCAAAAGGTTCTCAGCCGGTTTATAAGAGATGGTTATTTCGAGCGGCATTTAAACAGAATGCGAAAAATTTACAGAGAAAAGAGAAGCAACCTGGTATCATGCATAAACAAGCTGCTGCCGGCAGCCAAAATCAAAGGGGCCAATGCAGGGCTCCACCTTATTCTAGAGGTAGATAACGGCATGAGCGAGGATGAACTTATAGAATCGGCAAAGAATATGGGCACCCGTGTCTTCGGCTATTCCCAGTATTATTTTTCTGAGGATAAAGCAAACAAAGACAAAGTGCCCAGGCTGCTTCTTGGTTTCAGTTCAATAAGAAACGAAGACATTCCCAAAGCAGTTGAAACTCTTCGGAAAGCGTGGTTTATCTATTGACCCAAATCGGGGTACTCCATGCAAAGGGACCTTTGGCACGGGCCAGGTTATGGGGATACCTTCCTTCCATAAAGAACACCTTAGTTTTGTCGGTAATGCCTTCAGGAGCATTAAAGGAAGGATCTCCTTGTGTCTTAACCCGGACATAATAATAGTGCTTGCCCGGGCTTAAATTCTCATCTTTGTAGGATTCCATAAGCCATGTCCCCCGGCCTTCATAGCGCTTAATTGTTTCTCCGTCCCGTATAATTTCAATAAATTCCAAAGGTTCTTCTGACTTCACATTAAGGATTATAGTCGGATCATCTTCTATTTCGCCTTCATCGCCTATAAAGAAATCATTTATTCGAAAATCAATTACGATCCTCTGCCCCTGAGTTGCAATTGTCCTGTGCTTTCTGTAGGCTTCAAATATGGATTCCGGAGTAAGGTCCCTCGCATATATTCCTGTAAGGGCTCCTCCCAAACCCGGACTTGCCCTGTGGGTATCGCTGGATCCGATAAAGCTGAAGCGGTCTCCTGCCTGAAGCCTTTTTTCCACAAAATCCGATTCTTCCTTGCATACACGCCAGGATGAGCATATTTCCACGTTTGAATCGCAAGCATAACCGGTCAGCTTCCATGCTGTGTGGTGCGCAAAAGCAAGGGCATTTGTATCCTTTATTTTTTCCATAAGCCCTTCTATAGTGCTGCTGCCCTCATCAATCCGCCTGAAGGCTTCTCCTTCGCTGCCCGGATATAATACATATCGATGGTTCATGCCGTTTATCAGTCTGTCATCATGGTAGGTGTACTCATACCCGGGAAAAACCACAAATTCCCCGGCACGAGTAAATATCCTGGCCAGCTCCTTATGGATGAACCATTTAAGCCCATTTAAACTAAAGTATGGGTAAAAATCATTGTCTACCATTGCCATTATATCTATCCCCGCAATATTCCGGGCAAAGGAGATAACCTCATCCGGCTCCCCTTCAGCATCAGGGCTGTATACTGAATGGACATGGGTGTCAGCCCAGAACAGTTTAAGTTCCTCACCTTTACATTCGGTATGATATCTTTCATATTCAGTTTTGGCTGGGACAAAAACGCTCCATCTGCCCCACCTCTTGTCAGCGGTTTTATCAAAACGAACGGCATCTTCAGGATTTACAAACTGCAATTTGAACTCAGGGTTTAATTTGTCCGTAACCTGATCAAAGTAAACAAGGGGTATCTTGCTGCCATATACTTTCGACGGCACAGCATAATTGGAACCTCCGTTATGGAAGATGAATGTGCTGCTCCAATCGGTTCCATTTAACTTTTTGCCAAAAAGACTTCCGCAGACAGCGCTGTTTTTCAGATTATATTTACTCATCTCCTCATCCTTCTCATAACCGGGTTCAAGCATAACCTCCCAAAAGAGCCATACATCCCCGCCTGAAGTAACCACTGGAT
>JAAZHD010000102.1 GCA_012510895.1 Clostridiales bacterium | reverse complement strand
TGTCATTTGAACTACGCATTTCGTTTTTGCATTGATCGCTTGCAGAATATCCAGGTCGCGCAAGATACGAGCTGACTTGGTTTGGATAGCCAGCCCGAAACCGTGCTTCTCAATTAGTTTCAGGCATTGCCGGGTGATTTGAAGCTCTTCTTCAAGGTGGAGATAAGGATCGCACATTGCACCGGTTCCGATCATACAGGGCTTTCGTTTACGAATCAACTGGGATTCTAAAATTTGAACGGCATTCCGTTTGACTTCAATATCCTCAAAATCATAGTTATATTCTCCTCAGGCATCCCATTTACCTCTTCCTTGTATCCCGAAATCAGGTGCTCGTAATAATCTTCTGACAAAGGTTAAAATTAATTTTTCAAAAGATAGAGGCAGAATTTTGCTTAACCCTTCTTACGATACTTATTCCAGAAACAACTTAAATCATCTTTCAATACCGATGGTAATAAATTCTCAAACAATTGCTCGAAGCTGATCCAGTTTAATTTTAAGCAACTTATGCGTTGCACCAGATCAGCAGGATATTTCCAGCCAGGAAAACTTTTATTCTCACACAATGCACAATCCTGTATATCACTTAAAATCATGCTTGCATTACAGCTGTATTCTTCGAATTTATACTGGTAGAGCCGGGATTTTCTACTGCCGGGATCGAATATCGCTGGAGATACCATAGTAACATATATAGCATCTGCATATTGGTTCTGTCTACTTTGAAAGCATATGGCATTTTCTATGACACGAATCAATTGATTTCTTGTTACATCATAAGAAACGGTTGTTGAAATATCTGCATTCCATTTCATCTCACAGAAACATACCCATGGATTTTCTGTGCAAGATAGCTCAATACCGCTGCAGGTTCTATCCCGCAAAGATATATCTCCTATAGCTAAATCCAGATGTGTATTACCTTCATTTTCTCGGGGAGGAATAGGCAGCACTTCAAACCATATTTTTCGATCAGATTTTCTACTAACCTTTTCTCCTGTCAAAAGCTCAGATAATAACTGCACCCCATCTGCTCCTGAAGCCGCATATCCGCATCTTAAGAGGAATGTCCATAACTGCTCATCTTCTAATTCATTTAGATTCTTAGTTTCAAAATTCTCCAACCGGGCAATAAGGTCATCCCATTTTGCATAACCTATATGCAAAAACTCATTGATAATAGATCGGCTTTTATTTAAGTTTTCTGAAATCCTCCCCAAGGTTGATCCCCCTTCATTACCCAAAACACTATAACTAAAAATTGAAATTATTTGTATCTCTTTACTACCACATAGTTGAACTTGCTCAGCTGTTAATTATCCGCTTGCCTATTTATCCAGCATTAGTGCATTACGTGCAGCAAATATCAAGTAAGGATATTTTAGTATAGGGGTATTCTTTCAATGCAGTTCTTGCCTTTTCTACTGCTGATGGCGAAATATCCACACCATGATATATAAAGCAATCCAATCATGTCTGTACTGTTATTCCTTTATTCTCTATTCTGTACGCCCAACAGGTTAACTTTTTGGCAATCCAGTATTGCACTAAAACCAGTCCTATGCCGCCAACCACTATTAAAACAATAATTTCTTGATTGGTTGGCAGAAATTGCAGCCTCAACATACCTTTTAAATTTAATGCTATATCTTTAATATCCTTTGCTGCAAAGTAAGCTGATGCAATCGAAACAAATACCATTATAATTGCAGAGAAATGAGCAAAAGAAGCAGAAACTCTCTGTAGTTGTTCTTTAGTTATGCCACGGTAATAAAGCCTTCTCCCCATGAAAATTCCGGCAATGGCTCCCACAGCCAAGTTAAATATTGGTACACCCATAAAGAATCCAAAAGACCCCACTGAGTAAAACAGATAGATCATAGCTAATATGATTTGGTTCCACCAGTAAGCTTTCATTATATGCTTAGAAATAATAATGTCAATAATACAGCCGATTACTAATCCAATCAGAGCAAACACAAATATAATCTGATCCGTTACGAAAATCAGGCTGATCCACCACCCTGCTAAAAAGAGAAGAATCGGTAGAACCGGTCCAATTACTGCTCCTATAAAAATGGATTCCAGTTTATTCAATGCCCTATCCCCCCTAATAATGCAAAGCCAGAAACAAAATTAGCTAATTCATGAGCATGTTCTTTTACATACTGAAAATCTTTACTGAGACCCCTCATAAAATAACACCTTTCTATCTTTTACCTCATACCTCATTGGAACTTTACATTCTTCTGAAGCCGTCATTTTTATTTTCAATATTTATTAAAAAACATATATCTGCCTGACTGAACATTTGAATTAACATGTTTATTTCACAGAGTTGTCGGATATATCTTATAACACTCAATATGCTAATGCAATATTTTTATTCTTATTAACATTAACAGCCATTGGCTTTAAAATAAATTTAGCCATGATAAACAGAAATGATATCATGGCTTTTATAAAAATTTAGCTGTGCACCTGCCCTTGTTATGCACTCACAGGCGGTAACCGAGCAGTTAACTCCCACCAGGCACCCCTGCGGCACACGAAGAATTCTACTTACTGCTGCTTCCTTCCGGACCTGACAGGGTTCATAGACCTCCGTTGCGCAGGACCCGGTGATCAACATCACTTACTCAGGCCAGACCCTGCAAGCAACATACCGCAGACAGGAATTCAACCCCGCTATAGCGGATTGCGGGTTACAGGGCTCCGCTACTTCCCCGTCTAGCACAGCAAACTTTATTAACTTGTGACAATAAACATTATAACACGTATAAAAGGGAATATCCATGATATTTATTGGAAACTTTGCGTCATTGCTGATTCCGTTTTCTCGCTATACTTCAGATTCACCCATACATTTGCAAGTATTGAGTCTATGATGATT
>JAAZHD010000101.1 GCA_012510895.1 Clostridiales bacterium | reverse complement strand
CGGAGCAAGCAAGAGGAGGGCATGTAGATAAAAAAACAGATATTTACTCTCTTGGTATTGTACTCTATGAAATGGTAACCGGTGTACTCCCTTTTGAAGGAGACAGTCCCGTTTCAGTAGCTTTGAAACATTTACAGGAAAAAGTAAGACCGCCTGGTGAAATAAATCCTGATATACCAAAAAGCATACAATATATTATTGAACGTGCAATAGAAAAGGATTTGGAAAAAAGATATCAAGATATATCAGAAATGCTTCATGATTTAAAATTAGCATTAAAGAATCCTGATGGCAACTATATAAAACGATTTTCTGAAGTAGAACAGGCTACCATGGTAGTGCCAGCAATACAAAACTCGACTGAAAGATTTAAAACAGAGAAATTTAAAAATCTAAGACATAGCAATGAAAAAAAAGAGAAGAAAAATAAGGGATGGGGTTTGGCGGCATTTTCCATTATTGCTGTTATTGCAGTGTTAGTATCATTATTTATAATATTAAAGGGTGTTTATTATCAGAATTTTTTAAATAAAAATGCTCAAGTTCCTAATATTGAAGGATTTGATGAAGAAACCGCGCGCAACATTCTAAAGAAAAACGGTTTAGATCTTCATATTGAAGAATGGGTATATAATGACATTGTACCAGAAGGGAAGGTTATATCACAAAATCCTAAAGAAGGTACTCAAGTAAAAACTAATACCCTTGTTAGTGTTATAATGAGTAACGGCGTTGAAATGGTACCTGTCCCTCTTGTAATAAATAAACCTCAGCGCAGTGCGGAAATAGAACTGGGAAACAAAGGTTTACAAGTAAAGGAAATAAAATATGTAGTCAGTGAGATACCCTGTGGTTATGTTGTTGAACAAGAACCGCCTGCATTTACGGATGTGCCTAAAGGAACAGAAGTACGTCTTGTTATTAGTAAAGGCCCGGAAGATAATATGGTTAAAGTAGAAAAATATATAGGGCTCACTGAGGCAATAGCTGAGAAAATGCTAAAGAATGCAGATTTAGAAAAGGGAGTAGTCATTCGTGAATATAACAGCGATGTAAAAGCTGGTATTATATTTCGTCAATCTCCTTTACCGGGTACCAATGTGGAGCAAGGAAGAAAGGTAGATCTTTGGGTGAGCCTTGGGGAGGAACCTTTGGGTAAAAATAAAATTACCATCAGTCTAGGTGATGCTAAAAACAAGGTTCAAGTACAAATTATTCGTATATCTGACAATAAAATTGTATATGACAAGATACATGATCCGTCAAAAGGTAATATTGAGGTTATTATAGAGGATAAGGGAGTACAGAATTATTCTATTTGGATCGATGAGGAGTATATTACAACTAAAACTTTAGAATTTACAAATAAAGAAGGGGGCGACGAATGAGAGAAGGCATTATACAAAAGGGAATAGGAGGTTTCTATGATATATTATCCCAGGGAGAGATATTCCGGTGCAGGGCAAGAGGTCGATTTCGAAAGCTAGGCTTGACTCCCATGGTAGGCGATTACGTAAGATTTATCCCTGAAACAGAAATTACCGAGGGCAGCCTGGAAGAGATTTTACCCAGGAAAAACAATTTAAAACGTCCGCCTGTTGCTAATATTGATAATTTAGCTATAGTAATAGCTCCGACACAACCGGACCCAGACTTTTTTTTAGTTGATAAATTAATGATAACTGCTGAAAAATTGAATATAAAAACTATTCTGATAATCAACAAGATTGATCTGGTAGAACAGGAAAGTCTGAACTATATCATTGAAGATTATTTACCTACCAATTACAAAATTCATTTAATATCAAGCAAACTGGGCTACGGAATTGAAGAATTAAGTAATGAATTGCAAGGTATAACTACTTTGGCTGGTCAATCAGGTGTAGGTAAATCATCAATAATTAATCGAATACATCCTGGAACAAATTTGAAAACAGGAAGTGTAAGTAAAAAGCTTCAACAAGGAAGACACACAACACGTCAAGTGGAGTTGTTGTCTTTGCCTGGTGGTGGTATGATAGTAGATACCCCCGGTTTCAGCCAAATAGAAATTACGGATTTGGAACCGGAGGATTTACAGGATTATTATCCGGAGTATGTAATATTTAAACATGATTGCTATTTTCAAAGATGTACTCACACAGCAGAGCCGTATTGTAAAGTGCGTGAGGCAATTGAAAATGGCCGGTTACCTAAGAACAGATACGAAAGATATAAATATTTCATAGAAGAAATAAAAGAAAAAAGGAGGAATTTATGGTGATTAAAATTGCACCATCTATTTTAGCAGCAGACTTTACCAGATTGGGAGAAGAAGTATCACTATTGGAAAAGGGCGGAGCAGATATGGTTCATATTGATGTAATGGATGGTCATTATGTACCCAATCTATCCTTTGGTCCTATGGTAGTTAAAGCTATTCGCCCGCTTACGAATATTCCATTTGATGTTCATCTGATGATGGACAATCCGATGGAATTTGTAGATGAGTTTATTGAAGCTGGTGCAGATAGTATTACAGTGCATGCAGAAGTTTTGCCTCATTTACATAGATCTTTAACTTATATTAAGAATAAAGGGATCCAAGCTGCATTTGCATTGAATCCTTCCACTCCGCTTTGCGTGTTGGATTATGTGCTTCAAGATGTGGACATGATATTGCTGATGTCTGTAAATCCAGGTTTTGGAGGGCAAGAATTTATACCGGGAATGTTGCAGAAGATCAGTGAATTAAAAGAGAGACTGTTCAAAGCCAATAGTAATGCAATTATTCAGGTAGATGGCGGAATTTCTTTAAAGAATATCAGGCAAGTGACAGAGGCAGGAGCTGATTGCTTGGTAGCAGGTTCATCAGTTTTCTCCACTTCTGATCCAGCTGCTATGATAAGGCTCCTAAGGGATGCCGGATCAAAATGAAAATAGCTATTATTGCTAATGGAAGTATAAACAAGGCAGAAAAAATAAAGACTAAAATACCAAAATTAGATATGGTCATCTGCTGTGATGGCGGAGTCCGACATCTTAAAAATCTAGGACTTGAGCCTGATCTGATTATAGGTGATTTTGATTCAGTCAACGAGCAACTTTTGGAAAAATATCGCAAGAAAGGAGTTCCAATTAAGACTTATCCCAAAGTTAAGGATGAAACAGATACTGAAATTGCAGCAAATACAGCAATAGAACTTGGGGCCAGCCATGTCGTTTTACTGGGCGCCCTTGGTTATCGCTGGGACCATTCATATGCATATATCATGGTATTAGTGAAACTTCCAAAGCAAGGTATAAATGCTGTTATTTTGGATAGTAATAATCAGATTCAAGTTTCAAACACATTTTTATTCTTAACAGGAAAGAAAGGGCTAATAATATCTTTGCTCCCTT
>JAAZHD010000100.1 GCA_012510895.1 Clostridiales bacterium | reverse complement strand
GCTTATGTACCATCCTCTGATAGATCAGTCTATTGAATCCTTTAAGAATGACGGAAAAGATTTTTATGATATCTGGGACTAAAATGAAAAAACCCTATACAAGGGTCGCTTGTTGATGCCTTCATTGTATAGGGTCATCTTCATATATTCCGTCTATCTGAACCTGTCTGCATAATCTGCTGCTTTGTTCCTATCATGAAACTCCAGTGAGCGGGCAATGTAATCATCCAGCAGTTCAATTTCAAATTCTTTTACCATATCCATGGCGCTTACCCCGTTAAGTTCACTTGATATGAGAACGGAACCCAAGTGGCCGGGGTCATGGATTGTTACGCCCGGACCGTATTTTTCTTTCATTGCCCTTAATTTTCCCCAGTTGTAGTCCAGGTGAGCAACAGCATAATCAAGATTTATTGTTCTTGTAAAATAGCTGAAGTAACTGCTGCTTGTGGCAACAGTTTCACCTACCGGAGACACTATTGTACTCTCTCCATAGCCGAAAGCGCATACAAAATAAGCACGACATGCATATGCCCAGTAATTCTGCATAATGCCTCCATGATAGTTGGAGGAGAATATAAGCATTTCAGGCCTTTGCTTCTCATATTTACGCCTGATGGGCTCGAAATTTAAATCGAAGCAGATCACGCACCCTACCTTGCCGAAGTCACATTCAATAATCGGTGCATCGGTTCCGCAGTAAATATCACCCTGTGTCCTCTCCCCTTCTACTATGTGATTCTTGTTATATATCCCATCAATCTTGCCTTCTCTGTTAATCATAATCGTTGAATTCCTGAATGTGCCGTCCGGTACGTCCCTTACAGCAGAGTAAGCAATATTGCAATTATTATTCCTTGCAACTTCACTGTAAAAGTCCAAAATTTCCGAACCTCTTTCCAGATAATAATTTTTACGCTCGCTTGCCGGCAGATTCATGGGTCTGTCACAGGCTTCAGGCAGAACAATCAGATCAGGTTTTTCAGGAAGCACAAGTTCTATTTCTTTCCTTAAACATTCCTTCATTTCCTCAACTGCTCTTCTCATTCCCTGACTGACGTCCACCGAATAAGGATTTTTCCTTCCAAGCACACTCACTCTTATATATCTGGCCATATTGTAACTCCCTTCCCTGGTTAATATTTTTCACAACCTGCGTTTTACAGTTTCTTGTAGTAAGTACGGTGGGTAAGAAAAGCTTCAAACCCGGCTTTCTCATAAGCCCTTCTGGCAGGTGCATGGGCATCATCCCCGCCTGTGAATACCTTCACATATTCCGCACCTTCGGCTTTTAAGCTTTCAAACACATGTTGATACAGAAGGCCGGCAATGCCCTTGCCCCGGTATGCGTTTCTTACAGCATTTTCTCCTATGGTGCCCAGCTTTTTCTCGGGATCGTACAGATAGTAAATGAAACCTACCACCTTATCGCCGTCCCTGGCTATAAAACCTTTTCCTGAACGAAGACCGTCGCCGATGCTTTTCCTCTTGGACTCCTGCCAACTTTGGAAAATACCATTATAAAGCTCATCTCCCAGTTGGCGGCGGGTGTTTTCATATATGGGCGTCCACGCTTCTATGGCTATTTCAAGGGCTTCATCAATATCCTTTTCAGTAATCCTATGGATAGTAATATCTGATTTTTCCATATAAATGCTCCTTTGCATAAACATTGGTTTTTTATAAAATATTGCGGCCCGGGGAATTGGCATTACAAGATGTATGCCGCTGCAATCTTTAGGCTGTTAATACTAAACCCAGCTGATTATCTGAATAAAATGCTGCTATATTTATCGATTTTATGGACTACCTTCCTAACCGTATGTGCATCAATCCGTTCAATGTCTTTGCATCTCTCCATCAACTCATCGCACATATCAGACCTGTATAATTCAAGTATTATTTCAAGGGGCAAAAGAGGTTTATAGGGCTTTATCTTGCCTGCCAGCTTAAGGCTGTCTCTGGCGGCTGTTTTTATTTTTTCAAGTGCTTCATCCGGATCTATCAGCCTTGCCTTATTCCGCCCGATTCCGTATTTGACTACTGCACATTCGATATCGCCCAGAAATGCCCGGGCTTCCACGCAAGCAGCCTCATCACCGCTTACCATAACAAAGGGTACATCATAAGCACCTGCAAAAATAGCACCCTGAGCTATTTCGCCGCACTTCCTTCCATTGACTATATAGTTGTACCAGCTTTTTGAACTCTGGGTGTGATCCAAAAAGCCGTTTATTGTGCCTGCCATGGCATGGGCGCCGACTTCCATATATGCATCAATACTTCCGCTCATAATCTTTTCCTGCCATTCCATTCCGATAAGCTGTACGGCCCTTTGGTCCAGCATCTCTTTTATAAAATTATTGCCGCCTCCATGGCCGTCCACCACATAAACAGACTCAGCCCCGCCTTCAAATGCTCCCTCTATAGCTGCATTTACATCCAGCATGAGCCTTTCCAGCGCAAACCTATGTCCGGGCGTGCCTTTTTCAGAAACCATTTCAATCCTGTCAACTCCGCTGATCCGCTCAAGATCTGTCATAATCATTATATTCATTTTAATTTCCCCTTTTAAGAATACTTGAGATTTAGAATTAGAAAAATGCATTTACTAAAGATAAGAATTACCATGATAATATTCGACCTATTCTTCGGAACTCCTGCAAAATGCACAAAATATTGTTATTTAAGAAGAGTGTAAAGCTGAGTATAAAAAAGACCATTGAAAGCATCACATATCCTTGTAATTGATGCTAATCTTTTACAAGGGGGGTAGGAGGATGCTTTCAATGGTCTTACTTAATAATATCAAAATATGAATATTTGGCAAGTAAAAATTTCAGGAAATAAGTATACTTTGCTCATAAAAGATTCTTTTGCTATAATATGGACAATGAAACCAAAAAAATGCAGGGGGTTTATATG
>JAAZHD010000099.1 GCA_012510895.1 Clostridiales bacterium | reverse complement strand
TGGCATTCCCGCCCATATTAAAGGATATCACTTCCTGCGTGAAGCCATTAAAATGGTAGTGGAGGACAACGATGTAATCAATCGCATTACCAAGGAGTTGTATCCAGGTATTGCGAAGAAGTTCAACACCACTCCCAGTAAGGTTGAGCGGGCAATCAGGCATTCCATTGATGTTGCCTGGAACCGGGGCAAGGTTGAGAACATCAATCAGCTCTTCGGCTATACGGTTTATGATAAGAACGATAAGCCAACCAACGGAGAATTTATAGCCCTGGTAGCCGACAAACTGTCTATGGAGCACTCTGCCTGACGGGTTTTTACACACCATTTCCCTGCCTTGCATAGAATGTAGGGAGGGAGGTGGCCGTTTTGCTGGCATTTGGAGAAAAGGGATGGTTTGGGGTAATCAGTAATGAAATAGGTTTTGAAACCATGAGTATAGTTGCCCAGGCTGTGGCAGACTATCTTAATGATACATCTCCTTCCGGACCGGTGGTTTTGGGATATGATACCCGTTTTCTTTCAAGAGAATATGCATGGATTATTCAGCGAGTGTTGACAGGGAATCAGATTCAGGTTTTACTTCATAAAAAGCCGGTACCAGCTGCCTTCATAAGCCTGTCCGTAAAAATTTATCAGGCAAGGCTTGGTATCATGGTAACCGGAGAGGATCGTCCGGCCAGGTATTCAGGCCTGAGCTTCTGGCTTCCTGAGGGCAGCATCATAACCCCAGGTTGGATGGATGCACTTTATCAGTATCTTTACAGGAGGTATCCCAGAAGCTCAGAAGACAGCAGGCATCTGCTTCAATATATAGATGTTTTTCCTGAATATAAAAATCATCTGGAAAATTTTTTGGATTTAGATACTATCCGCAGGCATGATCCTTATATTGCTTCTGACAGTTTTTTCGGAAGTGTTGGTACTTATATGCAGGATTTAATGAAAAGATGGAAAATCAGAGGCATCTCCATCCGTACTAAACCCAACCCCTGTTTTATGGATATGGTTCCCCAGCCTAATGAAAGGAATATGAATCCGGTTTCTAAGCTGGTATCTCAGAAAAACGCTGATTTAGGGCAGTTCTTTAGTGGAGACGGCAGTTCCATTGGAGCAGTATCGCCTATGGGCTGGATTATTCCAGGTGTATGGATATCAGCAGTTATTCTGGATGAATGGCTTAAATATAATAAATTGGAAGTATATACAGAAATTTTCACACCCAATGCGGCTTTTTCCGTTTTGTCCCATCATGGGTTAAAAGCTCTGCCTCTTAACCTTTTAACAGAGAAAAACAGCGGCATAAATCAAGCTGTCATATGGGACAGATACGGCCTTGTCATCGGTCCTTTCCTGCCCCAAAGGGACGGAATATTACAAAGCCTGTTATTATTGCAGATCTTGTGCAGAGAAGAAATGGACTGGGCAGCACTGGCCCGGCGGATAAAAACCCTGTCTGGAGACAGAATGCAGGAGCATAAATCCATCCAATTGGATGCTGAGATATGGGATAAGAAGGAGAAAGAATTAATTGCTAAAGGTGAGGATATAGTTTCAGAGAAAATAATTCAGTGGCTGGAAGAGGGAAATAACAGAAAACTTTGCTTTCAGGACGGTTCCTGGCTGGGTTTTCACTATAATCCGGAAGAAAACTGCCTTTTTGTCTACTGGGATTTCGATCTGAAGAAAGGACAGAAAGTGGAGAACATAATGAGCAGTATCATAACCTGGCTGACAGAATAAATGAGATGATAATATTTATTCATTAAAATAAATATTAATTAATAGAGGAATTTATGGATTTGCGGCGAATAGAAATGAGTGCTTCTGAAATAAAAACAGGTTTATTTTGTGGTTTCGGTGTATATAATAGGTATTAAAATCCGAAGACCACACAGGACATCTATGTTGGAGGGATTTGTATGGCTTATAAAAAATGTCCGCGCTGCAATCTTAATTATATAAAAGAAACGGATTTACTGTGCAAGATTTGTCTCGAAGAGGTTGGCAAGGCTTTACAGAGAAATGATGATGAAGAAGACTACGATTTTTGTCCCGAATGTGGTGAAAATATAATAAAAAGCGGCGAGGAAATGTGTCAGCAGTGCTTGCTTGAGCGAAATAAAGAAGAAGAATTTATTATAGATGAAGAAAAAGAAGATGACTGGGACAAACTATCAAATGATGACGCGGATGAAGAATTGCTGGATGAAGAAGACAGCGAAAGTCTGACTGAGATTGAACTTGAGGAGGAAATGGAAGAAGAAGAGGAAGAATAAGTCTCGTTCTCATAGGTTAAACTAGGTTTAATGATTTTGAGAATGGGACGTGATGTCATGATTGACAAGGAATCTTTGGATACTATCAGGAAACTGGTTGAATCCAATGTGGGACAGAAGGTTAAGTTAAAGGCCAACAGGGGAAGAAAGAGGTCATATGTCAAAGAAGGCATTATCTGCGATACCTACCGAAATCTTTTCACCGTTCGGGTGGATACAGGCGCAAAAACCGTTCAGACCCTATCCTACACTTATTCGGATGTACTTACATCCAATGTGGAGCTGGTGTTATGCAGCAGCAATCAGAAAATATGCACCAGTTAAAAAGTTTTCATTATTAAAACTATATGAAAATAAAAAAAGAAGGGATGCCTTCTTTTTTTATTCATATTTTCCGCTTCACCCCTATAAGATATAATATGAAAATTTTATGGACAAATAATGCAGGGGGAGGAGGAACAATATTGGCACTGGAATATAGAAAAGACTTGCTGAGATTGGACCAGGTGATAGGAGAAGCAGCATCCCAGGCTCTGATGGAAGGAGAGATCAGTGTACCGGATGATCAGAAGCCGATTGCGAAAATTCTGGACATAAACGGGGCTGCAATTATTTCAAGTCATGAGGTCTTTCAGGACAGGATAATGGCAGAGGGCATAATTCGTTACAATGTTCTGTATATTCCGGAGGACGACGGTCAGCTCGATTCCCTGGATGCAGAAATCGGCTTTACTCAATACCTTGAATTTCCCGGTGCGGCACCAAAAATGACATCTCGGCTCCATCTGAGCATAGAGCATATTGATTATGACCTGATTTCCGGCAGGAAATTAGGCGTAAAAGCTGTACTCAATCTTACCGGGCAGGTCACTGAAGTGTCAGAGATGGAAGTGATAACCGAGTTTTCTAATACAGAGGACGTGGAGATGCTGCCGGAACACATCCGGGTATCGGCCGTCGCTGGTTCCGGCCACGCCCGTACCATGGTGCGGGAAGATCTTGAGCTGGCTGATTCTATGCCGACCATATTGAAGATTCTGAGAAAGGATGCCAAAGTCCGGGTAAGGGAGAAAAAAGCTGCGGATAACAGGGTACAGATACACGGAGATGTAGAAATACTTATCCTTTATCTTTGTGAAGATCAGGAGGAGCCCATTCAGTTTCTGTCACACAGCATATCCTTCAGTCATCCTGTGGAGATTCCCGGTGCCTATCAGGGCATGGACTGCAGGGCAGACGTTCAGGTGGAGGAAATCTATGTTGATCCAAGGGAAAACATAAACGGGGAACTGCGAATCCTTGATACAGAGCTGATTCTGGGAATAAATGCGCAGGTACTGGAGTTTCAGGAAGGTGAAATATTGACAGATGCCTATAGCCGGTCCCTGGCTGTAGACTTCAACAAAATGAAAATAAAGCTTCATCAGTCATTGGAAGAGGTACAGGAACAGACGGCTCTCAAGGAAAGCATTCACTTTCCGGAAGGAGCGGCCAAGGTAAGAAAAATACTGTATGTAGATGCTGTGCCCAATTTGCTGAATGAAAGAGTTCAGGACGGATCGGTGATTCTTGAGGGCATTATTTCTGCCAGGGTGGTATATCAGACAAATGATCCGGCACTGCTCATCGGAAGTTTTCGTGAGGATTTCCCATTCAGCTGCAGTTTGAACGCACAGGAAGCCAGGACCGGCAGGAGCTGCAAAGGTGAAGTTATTACTGAACAATTGAATCATACCTTAATCTCCCAGGAAGAGGCAGAGCTGAAGATAACCCTTCTTTGCAGAGCGGAAATAATGAAGACCGTTGAGAAGGATGTTATTACAGGGGTTGAGGAAACAGAAAAGAAGCAGGGCAAGGAAGAAGGAATTTACATTTATTTCGTGCAGCCGGAAGATACACTGTGGTCAATAGCCAAGAAATATAATACGACAATTGCCGGCATCCGTGAACTAAATGATTTGGACGAAGAAGAACCGGCTCCCGGAACCCGGCTGTTGATATATAAGAAACTGGAGATGCCTGCTTTATAACCATTATTGAAAGTTTAGCAAGAGAAGGCTGCAAATTTTAGTTGCAGCTTTCCTTTTTGTTGATTTCACTCCTGTTTTGGTATATGCTAAGAATACTAAAAATTTTGTGAATATAAAAACTGGATGTTCAACTGGAGGTACAATGAGAAGTATAAAGCTTCGTGCACCTGGGAAGATTAATTTAACCTTGGATGTGAAATATAAACGTCCTGACGGATATCATGAAGTGGAGACGCTTATGCAGTCCATCAGCCTGTGGGATAAAGTTGTACTGACTGAGTGTAATGAGGGGATTCATATAATTAGTGATTCCAGGGACATGCCTCTTAATGAAACCAATCTGGCAGGAAAAGCAGCCCGTCTGATTATAGACCGTTTTTCCATCTCTTCCGGCATTACTATAGAAATAGAAAAAAATATTCCGATTGCAGCGGGGCTGGCAGGCGGCAGCACCAATGCAGCAGCTGTGCTTTTGGGGTTGAATGCCTTGTGGAATTTAGGTTTGTCTCAGGCCGGTCTTATGGAATTAGGCGCCCGGCTGGGGGCGGATGTACCCTTTTGTATTTGCGGCGGGACGGCAGAGGCACCCGGTATTGGTGAAAAAATTACACAGCTTTTCCATT
>JAAZHD010000098.1 GCA_012510895.1 Clostridiales bacterium | reverse complement strand
TAATGTTTTTTTAATGATAGTATATCTGGTTATTTGTTTTTGTGTCATCAAGTAGCGTACCTCACATTTCATAAGTGACATTTTATCACGAGAGTCTACATGGTGACATTATCATAAGTTAAACACATTCTTGAGAAAATTTTACTTGCACAAGCTATTAAGTAATGGTATAATGACCGTGTATGAATAGACGAAAGTTGCTTAGAGTGGGTCACGCCCACTCTTTCATATTATCGTTTGTTGTGAAATTTTATATAAAACAAGTGTAATTATGAGCATAAAAGGTTTCCGGATCAAAACAGCAATTTCTGATAGCATACCAGTTGAGTTTCTTGTTGCTCCAAACTATAAGACATAAAGATTCGGATATAATATTATAGAGTTATATGCTTTTATATTGGAGGGAATATTTTGTCAAAAAAGAAAGTAGAACAATCAGTAGAAGATATGGTTATACCGATTTTAGAGAAACAAAGCTGTGAACTGGTAGATATCGAATATAAGAAAGAAGGAAACCATTGGTATTTACGCTTATACATAGATAAAGAAGGTGGCGTAACTTTAGACGATTGTCAAGCTGTCAGCGAACAGCTTAGTGATCTATTGGATGAAAGCGATCCAATACCACATAGTTATATTCTAGAGGTTTCTTCACCAGGATTGAACCGTATTTTAAAAAAACCATCAAATTTTGAAAGGTTTAAAGGCTCTAAAGTTGATGTTTCCCTGTATAGAGCGTTTAACGGTCGTAAAAAGTATACTGGTGAGTTGTTGGGCTGGGAAGGAGATCAACTTTTGATTCAAATGAAAAATGAAGTTCTGTCATTTTCTCGTAACGATGTTGCTTCAGTTAGGCTTACAGTTGAATTTTAAGCATGAATCGAGGAGGAGTATTTAGCATGACCGGGGAGTTTTTAGGGGCAATTGAAGATATATGCAAAGAAAAGGGAATTGACAAAGAGATATTGTTAGAAGCTATAGAGGCTGCTCTTGTTTCCGCATACAAGAAAAATTTTGGTTCTGCACCAAATGTAAGGGTAGCTGTAGATCGAGAGTCCGGTTCTGTAAAAGTCTTTGCCCAAAAAAGAGTTGTTGAAGGAGAAGTAAGAGACGAACTGTTAGAAATCAGCCTGGAAGAGGCAAAACATGTGAACCCAGGCATTGAAATAAATGATATACTGGAGATAGAAGTTACTCCCGGTAATTTTGGCAGGATTGCTGCTCAAAATGCAAAGCAGGTTGTAGTACAACGGATACGTGAGGCAGAACGTGGTTTGATCTATAATAAGTTTATTGAAAAGGAAAACGAAATGGTCACAGGCCTGGTGCAACAGGTAGAAGCTCGTAATGTGTATATAGACTTAGACAAAGCAGAAGCTATACTGCCTTATTCAGAACAGATACCTGGTGAAAAATATGAAGTGAATGACAGACTCAAAGTGTATATTACAGAGGTAAAGAAGACGACCAAAGGTCCTCAAATTATAGTGTCTCGTACTCATCCAGGTTTGGTAAAAAGGTTGTTTGAGTTTGAAGTGCCGGAAATAGTAAGAGGAGAAGTAGTTATTAAAAACATTTCCCGAGAAGCAGGCTCCAGAACGAAGATATCAGTTTATTCAGAAGATGAGACAATTGACCCTGTAGGCTCATGTGTAGGCCATAGGGGGATCAGGGTACAACAGATTGTAGAAGAACTCAGGGGAGAAAAAATAGATATAATAAAATGGAGCGAGGATCCTATTGAATATATTTCAAGTGCTTTAAGTCCTGCAAAAGTTTTGGCTGTATTACCTTCTTATGGAGATAGGTCAGCAATGGTAATAGTACCTGATAATCAATTATCCCTTGCGATAGGTAAAGAAGGTCAAAATGCTAGACTGGCTGCGAAATTGACCGGGTGGAAAATTGATATAAAGAGTCAATCACAAGCTCAGTTGTTGCAGGATATAATACCGAATGTAGAGTAAAGTGATGGTGAATTTTCTTGAGAAAAAGAAAGATTCCAATGAGGATGTGTATTGGCTGCCGAGAAATGAAGCCTAAGAAAGAATTAATTCGAGTAGTAAAAAGTCCGGAAGGAGAAATAACTATTGATCAGAAAGGCAAAGCTCCGGGCAGAGGTGCCTATCTGTGTGGGTCATCTGCCTGTATAAATAAAGCGGCTAATAGCAAGCTGTTGGAAAAAGCCTTTTCACAAAAAATAGAAGAGGAAGTATATGAAAAATTAAAAGCATATTTGAATGAAGGTGAAGTCGATTAGGGATAAATTTTACTCAATCCTGGGTTTATGTCAAAAAGCAGGCAAACTTATATCAGGTAGCACACAGTGTGAAAAGGTTATACGAGCAAAGAAAGCCGCTTTAGTTATTATTAGTTCAGAGGCTTCAAAAGCAACAGCGGATAAGTTCCATTATCTTTGTAAAAGTCACAATATACGGATCTTAACTATAGGAACCAAGAAAGAACTTGGTCATGCAATAGGTAAAGGAAGTAGAACATTAGTAACAGTATTGGATTCAGGATTCAGCGAAATACTACTTAAAGAATATAAACAAATCCAGCACGGGGGTGACCAATTATGGCAAAAATAAGAGTATTTGAAAAAACAAGGGAAATAGACAAGAACATAAAAGGGCTTTCCAATAAAATGGATAAATTAAAAACTGATATAGACAGGTACTTCCAATTAATGGTAGAAGCTAAACGAAAAGTAGAAGAAAAAGCCCGCCTGCTGGAAGAAGAAAGAAAAAGGGAAGAATTATTAGTTCAAGAGAGAAAACGTTTGGAAGAAGAAAAGCGTAAAGAAGAAGAAAGACGAATCGAAGAAGAAAAACGATTGAAAGCAGAAAAGCTGGAAAAAGAAAGACAGCAGGAAAAATTGAAACTGCAAGAAGAACGGCTACAACTACCAAAAGAAATAATGAGCAAACAAGATGAAAAACATAGAGGACTGCTCGAACTAGATTCTGATATGTCTACAATAGCGAAAGAGGAGTCGGTTACTACTACAAGCCAACAAAAAGAAGTTTCTGATGAAGATTATTCCTTCTCTAAGAATAATAAAATAGATACAAAGAAGGAATCATATGACAATAGATATCAGCAAAAGGGCCGTCATAAAGATATAGTTGATGAATTTATTACGCAACCTGATCTTGTTTCCGGCAAGGGGAGGTTGGACAGCGGCAGAAGTTTTGGAGGACGGCACAGCGGCGACCAAGGTAAGGATAAAATACGCAGAAAGAAGAAAGACTATTGGGAAGATAGTAATTATAACCGTTTGAATAATATAAAATCAAAAAAACCTAATAAAGAGAAAAAAGAAAAACAAGTTGCACCTCCTCCTGAGAGAAAAAAGGCATTTACAATGGGTGATGTTATTACTGTTAAAGATCTATCCGAGAAAATAGGCATTCAGGTGTCCGAGATTATAAAGAAATTATTAAATCTTGGCGTTTTAGCTACTATTAATAAAGAATTGGACTACGATACAGCTAGTCTTATTGCATCTGAGTTTAATATCGAGTTAGAAAGAAAAGCAGTAAAATCTTATGAAGAACAATTAGAGGAAATAGACATAATTGATGATGAGTATAGTTTAGTGGAACGACCTCCAGTAGTGACTGTTATGGGTCATGTTGATCATGGAAAAACATCATTATTAGATGCTATTAGAAATGCACATGTAACTGAAGGTGAGGCTGGGGGGATAACTCAGCACATAGGCGCCTATACAGTACGCATAAACAGCAAAACTATTTCTTTTATAGATACACCCGGTCATGAGGCATTTACTTCGATGCGTGCACGTGGTGCTCAGGTCACTGATATTGCAGTTTTAGTAGTAGCTGCAGATGATGGTGTTATGCCTCAGACTGTAGAAGCAATTAATCATGCTAAAGCAGCAGGGGTGCCCATTATTGTTGCTATAAACAAAATAGATAAGCGTGACTCTAACCCTGATAGGATTAAACAAGAATTAAGCGAACATGGCCTGATTGTAGAGGAATGGGGTGGAGACACCATAGCAGTTCCGGTATCTGCTCTTAAAAAGGAAGGGATATCCGAACTTTTGGAAATGATTTTATTAGTTGCAGAAATGAGAGAATTGAAAGCAAATCCGAATCGTCTTGCCAAGGGCACAATTATAGAAGCACAGTTAGACAAAGGTCGTGGCCCTGTTGCGACAGTTTTGGTACAGAATGGTACCTTGCGCATAGGAGATCCGATTGTCGCAGGTACAGTATATGGCAAAGTACGTGCAATGATGGATGATAAAGGCAATAGAATTAAGGAAACCGGCCCTTCCACCCCAGTAGAAGTTTTGGGCTTTAATGAAGTACCTGAAGCAGGCGATGTAATGTATGCTGTAGAAGACGAGAAGCTGGCAAGGCAGGTAAGCGAAGAACGCAAGGAAAAGATGAGATCACAGCAAATAAAAGCAACATCAAAAGCATCTTTGGATGATCTATTCAATCAGTTAAAAGAAGGTGAAATAAAAGACCTGAACATTATAATCAAGGCAGATGTGCAAGGTTCTGTGGAAGCAGTACGTCAAGCATTGGAGAAGCTTTCTAACGATCAGGTTAGAATAAGAGTGATTCACGGAGGCGTGGGGGCCGTTTCAGAGTCAGATGTTATTTTGGCTTCAGCTTCTAATGCAATTATTATCGGGTTTAATGTAAGGCCTTCCACAAATTCTATTGAATTAGCTGAAAAAGAAGGGATTGATATTCGTACCTACCGAGTTATATATAATGCTATTGAAGATATAGAGGCTGCCATGAAAGGTTTGCTAGATCCTGAATATAAGGAAGTAGTCATTGGTCATGCATCGGTACGGACTATTTTTAAGATTTCAGGAACCGGCACAATTGCAGGATCATATGTTACTGATGGTAAGATTGTTAGGAATGCCGGGATTCGTTTGGTACGGGATGGTATTGTTGTCTATGAAGGTAAGATGGCATCCCTGAAACGTTTCAAAGATGATGTTCGGGAGGTTACTTCAAATTACGAATGCGGTATAATGCTAGAGAACTATAATGATATTAAAGAAGGAGATGTATTAGAAGCATTTGTAATGGAAGAAATTAAGAGATAAGAGGTAGGTTCATATGGCAAGATATCGAATAGACCGGATTTCAGAAGAAATCCGTAAAGAAATAAGCGATATAATTCGTAATGAAGTTAAGGATCCGCGGATTGCACAGTTTTCCTCTGTTGTCCGAACAGAAGTAACAGGCGACTTACGTAATGCTAAGATTTATATAAGCGTACTGGGTAATGAGGAAGATAGAAAGATGACGATTGAGGGACTGGAGAAGGCATCAGGTTTTATTCGACGGGAGTTGGGAAACAGACTTGATATCAGGCATATTCCTAAACTTCAGTTTATATCCGATGATTCTATTGAATATAGTATTGAAATAACAAAAAAAATAAACGAATTGAATATTAGACCGGAGGCTAAAGATGACAATTAAGGCGGCTTTACATTTAATAGAGAATTCCCATCGGATTGCCTTAATTGCCCATGTTCAACCCGATGGTGATGCAATTGGTTCCTGTTTAGCATTAGCTGAAACACTAAAAGAAACAGGAAGGATTATAGATATTTATTGTCAAGATGAAATACCTGTTTTCCTTCACTTTTTAAAGGGCGCTGTAAATATTAAGAAGAAAAACCAGGATATTTCAACTTATGATCTTGGTATAGCTATAGATTGTAGCGATGAAGAACGAATGGGAACCTGCATAGACATATTCAAAAGCGCAAAGAATACTATGAACATTGATCATCACATTAGCAACACTTATTTTGCTATGCTAAACATTGTTGATCATAAAGCTGCAGCAACAGGTGAAATTGTATATAAGATTCTTCGTTTGCTCGATAATAAAAAAATTATAAGAAAACCTGTAGCAGAAGCCTTATATACGGCAATTTCCGCAGATACAGGAGGTTTTCGCTATCGCAATACAACAGCTGAATCGTATAGAATAGCAGCAGAACTCGTAGAATGTGGAATTGATGTTGAATATATAACAGATAAATTATATAAAACAAATAGTATAGAGAGGATTCGCTTATTGGAAAAGGCGTTAGGTTCATTGACTCTTTATAACAATAACCAAATTGCTATCATATCTATTACTCAGAAAGATCTTGCTGTTACTGGTGCAAAAGAATATGAAATAGAGAACATGGTGAACTATGCTAAAGATATTGTAGGAGTCAAAATTGGTATTTTGATGAAAGAAGCTAATGATGGCTCGGTACGTGTTAGTTTTAGATCGAAAGATGAAATAGATGTAAGCCGATTGGCAGAACAGTACGGCGGAGGAGGTCATAAAGCTGCAGCTGGTACAACAATTCGGATGAGTATGGAACGGGCAAGGGATGCCATATTAGAATCGGCCATTGAATTATTAAGGGAGCAGATTTAATGAATGGAATCCTAAATGTCTTAAAACCGCCAGGTATGACCTCCAGTGAAGTAGTTGTCTTTTTACGAAAAAAAATCCAGGTTAGGAAAATAGGTCACACAGGTACACTGGATCCGGAGGCTGCGGGTGTTTTACCGGTCTGTATTGGCAAAGCTACACGCCTTGCGGATTATATTATGCATCAGGATAAAACTTATCGTTGCTATATGAAGCTTGGTATTACCACTGATTCCTATGATCAAACAGGTAAAAAGCTTAAAAGATCAGATACGATTCCAACATTAGAAAAAATAGAGTTTGCATTAGAAAAGTTTCAAGGAGAAATGGATCACGTTCCACCAATGCATTCTGCTATTAAAATTGGCGGGAAAAAACTATATGAATTAGCCCGTCAGGGAATAGAGATAGAGCGTGAGCCTAGGAAAATTTGGATAAAAAGAACTTCCCTTATATCTTTTATGCCTCCTGATATGGTATTGTTTGATATTATTTGTTCCAAAGGAACTTATATCAGGTCTTTATGCAATGACATTGGTCAATTTCTTGGATGTGGAGCTGTTATGGCTTACCTTATTAGAACTTCCAGCGGTATTTTTCATTTAAATAATTCTCATACTTTGGATGAGATCTGTATTGCCAAAAAGAATAATAAACTGAATTCCCTTTTGGTACCTATGGAAGAAGCATTAGAAGGTATTATGCCATCTATTTTCCTAAAGAATGATTGTAAAGAAATAATTAGTCGTGGCAATCTAGCAGACGAAAGTTGCATAGTAAAAATTAGCGAACTGGCCAATGATTTGTTTTACAGCAATAAAGTGAGTTCTCAGACTTTATATCGGGTTTTTTGTGGCAATGTTTTTATGGGAATAGGATATTTAAGAATACATAATAACAAAATGGTAGTACAAATGAAAAAGGTTTTAATTTGAGGTAGCTATGAAAGTAATTTTTAATTATAAAAAAGATTATAGAACCAAAGAACCTTCGGCAATAGCTTTGGGTACGTTTGATGGTATCCATTTAGGACATAGAAGATTGATTAAAGAGTTAATGGAGAAAAAGGCAGAATATGGTTATCAAACCATAGTGTACACCTTTATTAATCACCCTTTACAATTGTTAATGCCAGGGAAAGAACCATCCAACATTTTACTCCTGCGAGAAAGAATACAAGAGTTCAAAAAATTGGGAATTGATGTATTGGTATTAAATTCATTCGATTATTCTTTTTCGCAACAATCTCCTGATGAATTTATAACTCAATTGACTCAAAGTATACCGGTTAAAACTCTGATTGTAGGCTTTAATTTTCGATTTGGACATAAGGCAGCTGGAGATGTTGATTATTTAAAAAAAATATCAGAAAAAGCCAATTTTGATCTGATATGTGTGCCGCCTGTAAAAAAGAATAATCAGATAGTCAGCAGTTCGTTGATTCGAAAGAGGGTCATGGATGGTTCAGTTGCGAAAGCGGCTCATTTGCTGACACGGCCTTATTATATTAGAGGAAAGGTAATACATGGTTTCGGACGCGGTAAAGAATTGGGTTTCCCAACGGCAAATCTCAGTTTTTCATCAAAAAAAGTATTACCAAAGAATGGTGTATACTTAACCAGGTGCAAGCTGCAAAATAAGTTCTATTGGGGCTTGACTAATGTGGGGATGAATCCGACTTTTTTGAATGATATTATACAAATTGAGACATTTTTGCTTGATTTTTGTAAAGATATTTATGGTGAAAATTTAGAGATTCAATTTATTGATTGGATAAGAGAAGAAAAACATTTTGAAACTCCTCAGGATTTATCTTACCAAATAAAGAAAGATTGGATAAAAGCAAAAAAGCTGATTTACAAAGATTATTCATTATGTTAATATTAAAATAATGGATACTTAGAAATAAAGTGCAAACCAATTTCTCGGTCACGCGATTTCTCCGACGTTGCACTTGGAAATTGGCGATTATTGGTAAGGAGGTGTAATTGTGGATCAGAATAAAAAACAAGAGATTATTGAAGCTTTTAAGCTTCATGATAAGGATACAGGTTCTGCTGAGGTACAGATTGCAATTTTAACAGAGCGAATCAATCACTTAAATGAGCATTTAAAGCTTCATAAAAAAGATCATCATTCAAGAAGAGGTCTACTAAAGATGGTTGGCCGCAGAAGAGGTCTGTTAAACTATCTGGCAAAAAAAGATATCAATCGTTACAGAGATATTATAGAAAAGTTGAATTTGAGAAAATAAGGCAACTGGGGCGGTTTATCCGCGCCCGTATTGTGATTCTGATAGAATGCCCTGTTCCAATAGATCAGCCAAGTGTAGGTATTGGGCAATGTTTTATGTTGTCTATTTACATTTGCAATAAATGTAAAATCCATTAACATATTACAGATTACTAGTATTCAAAATGGAAATAATATGTTTCATATCAACAATATGTTGATTATGTTGATTACGCAATGACAGTTTGCGAAAGGAGGTTATTATTTGGAATATAAGATTTATACAATGGAACTTGCAGGACAAACTCTAAGTGTAGAGGTAGGGAAAATGGCAGAACAGGCAAATGGGGCCTGTACTGTTCGCTATGGTGATACCGTTGTTCTTGTAACTGCAACTGCATCTGATGAACCCACGGAAGGCATTGATTTCTTTCCCCTGAGTGTCGATTTTGAAGAAAAACTATATGCAGTAGGCCGTATCCCTGGAGGTTTTATAAGAAGAGAAGGCCGCCCTACTGAGAAAGCGATTTTAACATCTCGATTAATAGACAGGCCTATACGGCCGTTATTTCCTGAAGGCTTTCGCAATGATGTTGTGGTAATTGCGACTGCTCTTTCAATCGACCCGGAATATCCACCAGAGGTATTTGCCATGATAGGCTCCTCAGTTGCTCTTAGCATTTCTGATATCCCTTTTTTAGGACCAACCGGTTCTGTTTCAGTAGGAATGGTTGATGGCAATTTCATCATAAATCCGAACAGTAATCAGAGAGAAAAAAGCAAGTTGGACTTGGTGGTTTCAGGAACAAAAGATGCAATAATGATGGTAGAAGCCGGAGCTCATGAATTGACTGAAGATGAGATGTTAGATGCAATAATGTTCGCACATGAATATATTAAAGATATTGTTCGATTTCAGGAAAAGATTGTTCAGGAGGTAGGGAAACCTAAGAAAGCGTATGAAATTTTCCTGCCTGGATTAGATTTGGAAAAAAAAGTCAGAGCATTTGCAACAGAGAGGATTAGTGTCGCTGTTCAAGCGAAGGAAAAACAAATTCGGGAAGAGAATATTAAGAAAGTGACCGAAGAAATTATGGAACACTTTTCTGACACTTTCCAGGAAAGAGAAAAAGAAATCGAAGAGGTTATTAACAAGATAACCAAGGAAGTAGTGCGTGAAAGGATTCTGAAGGAAGGAATAAGACCTGATGGTCGCACTCTTACTGAGATCAGACCCTTGTCCTCAGAAGTTGGACTGTTGCCTCGAACTCATGGGTCCGGGTTGTTTAAGAGGGGACAGACACAGGTGCTTACTGTTTGTACTTTAGGTGCCATGGGAGATGTTCAAATTTTAGACAGCTTATGGGAGGATGAAACCAAACGTTATATACATCACTATAATTTTCCTGCATATAGTGTTGGAGAAGCACGAACTTCAAGAGGTCCCGGACGGAGAGAGATTGGCCATGGGTATTTAGCAGAACGGGCCTTAGAGCCTATGATACCTTCCGAAGAAGAATTTCCTTATACCATACGCTTAGTATCAGAAGTTTTGAGTTCAAATGGCTCTTCTTCTCTAGCCAGTGTATGTGGAAGTAATTTAGCACTAATGCATGCTGGAGTGCCTATAAAAGCACCGGTATCAGGTATTGCCATGGGTCTTATTAAAGACGAGGAAACCGGCCAAGTAGCGATATTAACTGATATACAAGGATTGGAAGATCACCTTGGCGATATGGACTTTAAGGTAGCCGGAACAGAAAAGGGCATCACAGCAATTCAAATGGATATAAAAATTAAAGGAATAGACAGAGACATACTCAAAAAAGCCTTGGAGCAGGCTAGAATAGACAGGATAAAAATATTGGATTTTATGCTTAAAGTCATTTCGAAACCAAGGGAATATTTGTCTCCGTATGCACCTAAAATTACCCAGACTTCCATTCACCCGGATAAAATTCGTGATGTTATCGGACCTGGGGGCAAGGTTATAAATAGTATAATTGCTGAGACAGGTGTAAAAATTGATATTGAAGATAGCGGCCAAGTGTATATCTATTCTCCGAATCAAGAAGCAGCGGATAGAGCATTGAAAATGATTGAAGCAATAACCAGAGATGTTGAAGCGGGCGATGTCTACACAGGAAAGGTCGTTAGAATAATGAATTTCGGTGCATTTGTAGAATTAATGCCTGGTAAAGAAGGTTTGGTGCATATTTCAAAACTTGCCCATCATAAAGTGGATAAAGTTGAAGATGTTCTTAAGGTCGGAGATGAAATTACCGTCAAAGTTACAGAAATAGACAGTCAAGGGAGAATAAACTTATCTCACAAGGATACTTTACCTCCGCCTGAAAAAAATGAACATAATTCATCCAAAAGATCAAGCAGAAAACGAAAAACAAATTAATGAAGAAGCATAAACTTTTAGTTTATGTTTCCTTTTTATTCATATCTTTACATTGATTGAATAAGATAAAATGTAAAGATATGGAGGTGTTCTTGTGAAGATAGTCTTTTTGCCCCTTAAGAGGAGCACTATTAGCCAATTTTTGGTTATTGTATTTTTATGCGTTTTATTATTTGTTTTTCATAAGACAGAAGCAATAACAGTCTTAAATCCAACTATTGAGTCACCGATTTACAAGGGCAATCAAAACTATCCGATTATCGCATTTGAGTGTAATGTGGTCTGGGGAACAGAATATGTGGGTCCCATGCTCGACATTCTCAATGAATATGATATTCGGATTACTTTTTTTATAGGCGGAGAATGGGCAAGAGATAATCCTAAGCTACTTAAGCGAATGGTCGCAGAAGGTCATGAGTTAGGCAATCATGGTTATAGTCATAAACATCATAATAATTTGAACTTAGAGCAAAATCGAAAGGAAATAATTGATGCTGAAAAGGTAATTGAAGAAATAACAGGTATTAAAACATGTCTATTTGCACCACCTTATGGAGAATTTAATAACATTACTTTGCAAGCAGCAAACTCTTTGGGTTACCGTACTATCATGTGGAGTATAGATACAATTGATTGGCGAAGAGATGGTGTCGACAATATCATCAACCGTGTAATGAAGAATCCTCATAATGGAGCATTGGTATTAATGCACCCCACAGCAGATACAGTAACTGCGTTACCGATTATTATCGAAAGACTTCAAGAACAAGGTTACTGTATTGGCTCTGTATCAAAAGCTATAGCAGGAACGGAAGATAAAAATCTACACGAGAAGAAAAGGTGAATTAATGTACAAAAAGTTTCAACTAGACAATGGAATTCGTATAATATATGAAAGGATTCCGCAGTTCAAGTCAGTTTCCATAGGATTTTGGTTTCAAGCCGGTTCAAGTTATGAGAAACCCGAGGAAAACGGCTTATCTCATTTTATTGAGCACATGTTGTTCAAAGGAACAAAAAAAAGAAATGCAAAGCAAATTGCTGAGGAGATGGATTCAGTAGGTGGCCAGCTAAATGCCTTTACTGCTAAAGAATTTACTTGTCTTTACTGTAAAATAATTGATGAACATTTGGAACTGGGATTGGATTTGCTGTCTGATATGGTTTTAAATTCGATGTTTGATGATTCGGAATTGGAGAAAGAGAGAGGTGTTATATTAGAAGAAATTGCTATGTATGAAGATTCTCCCGAAGACTCGGTTCATGAGTTGCTGGCTGAAGCTTTTTTTGGGAAACACTCCTTGGCAAAACCCATACTTGGCAGCACAGATCAATTACTTAAATATAAAAGAGCAGATTTGGTGAATTTCTATAATCAATATTATACAACTGATAATTTTGTAATTGCAGTAGCAGGTAATTTTCAAGAAGAACAATTGATTCCTTTAATTAAATCCCGTTTTGAAGACTGGAATAAACGTGGTTCAGTTCCATCAGTAGTTAAAGAAATACATGCCGAGTCTAGAATTCTTTTTAAGAGGAAAGAAATTGAGCAGCTACATGTATCACTTTCATTTCCAGGATTAGAAGCTGGTAACGACGATATTTATCCTTTATTGGTTATGAATAATATGTTTGGAGGAAGCATGAGCTCACGCCTGTTTCAAAAGGTCAGGGAAGAAAGGGGATTAGCATATTCGATCTATTCTTATCCATCAAGTTATATTCCTGGTGGGATGTTTAATATATATGCGAGCATGAAACCTAATCAAAGTGAAATTGTTTTGAAACTTATCATGGAAGAAGTAGAGATGTTAAAGAAGAAAGGTTTTACTGATGAAGAGTTTCATATGGCACGAGAACAATTAAAAGGTAATTATATACTTAATAATGAAAGCACTGGAAGCAGAATGAACTCCATCGGAAAAGCCAGGCTTATGAAGGAAGAAATAATGACTCCTTCAGAGGTAGTGAGTAAAATAAATAGCATCCGACCAAATGATGTGGAAAGGGTAATAAAAAATATTTTTCAGAAAGAACATGTATGTGCAGCGTTGGTGGGTTCAGAGGATTTATCGGAGAAACTTTGGAACATTATCAAGTGTACGTAAATATCTTTTTTGCAAATCTGCTATAGATATTGCACCTTCCGTTTAATACCCTCATAAGATATTAGTACTCTATACATGGGGGTAGGTGTGAATGAAGAAGAAGCAGTTTGCTATTATAGGCGGTGACAATCGGATAAAGCACGCTGCTGTCAATCTAGCGCTAACCGGTTCAAAAGTAAATGTATTTGGGCTGGATATTTCGGGCAAGTATGATAATATAAATAGGTGCGAAAGGCTGGACGGGGAGATGTTTTCATCAGATGTCTTCGTTCTTCCTATACCATATAAAAATCAGAACGGTGATATTAATATTATTGATTGGAATATACATTTGAAACCGGAAGATCTGTTTAGTCAAATGAGGGCCGGCGCTATTCTTTTTTATGCTAAAGGTGATGATGAAATAACTAATCTATGCAGCAAATATAAGATATATGGGTATGATATTTTAAAGGAAGAAACATTTGCAGTTCTCAATGCAATTCCGACTGCGGAAGGTGCGATACAAAGAGCAATGGAAAGAACTGATATTACGTTGCATGGAGCAAAAATACTCATACTGGGCTATGGCCGAATAGGAAAGATATTGTCCAAAATGCTTAATGGGATTGGTTCTAACGTAACTATA
Organism: Clostridiales bacterium; assembly: GCA_012510895.1. Classification (GTDB taxonomy): domain Bacteria; phylum Bacillota; class Clostridia; order Caldicoprobacterales; family DTU083; genus JAAZHD01. The sequence continues at coordinate 4,027 of JAAZHD010000098.1, read as the reverse complement.
GCGGCTAGACGAGCTGAAGATCTTGCATGGATAAAAGCAAACGGATATCAGGCTATTCCAATAAATGAATTAGATGCTGTATTAGGAGAACCTGATATTGTATTTAATACGATACCTGCAAGAATATTAAATAGATGCAGACTGATGAAACTGCAACCAGACTGTTGTATAATAGATCTAGCATCTTTTCCAGGGGGATTGGATTTTGAGGCTGCAAAGGAAATAGGTTTGAATGTTTCTCATGAATTAGGTCTTCCCGGCACTGTAGCACCTAGAACAGCAGCTAATATCATCTGCCAAGTAATAGAAAATATTTTGTTTCGTCATTCATTCACCTATCCATATCACGGAGGGGTTTAATGTGTTGTTGAAAGACAAAAAGATTGGATTTTGTATCACTGGATCTTTTTGTACCTTAGACAAAGCTTTACAGCAAATTAAAAAACTGAAAGAACATGGTGCAGATATATATCCTGTTTTTTCCTATACAGTTGCTACAACTGATACACGCTATACTACAGCAAAAGAATTCAGAGAAAAGATAGAGGAAATTACAGGCAGAAAACCAATAGATTCTATTGTTGAGGCAGAACCTTTTGGTCCCCTAAACAAATTGGACCTGATGATAATAGCACCTTGTACTGGTAATAGCCTTGCAAAGCTCGTGAATGGTATCACCGATACACCGGTTCTAATGGCGGCAAAAGCGCATCTGAGAAATGGAAAGCCTTTATTGCTGGCAATTTGCACAAATGATGCTTTAGGAAATAATGCGAAGAACATAGGACTAGCAAGCAATACAAAAAATATATATCTTGTTCCGTTTTACCAGGATGATCCGATCAAAAAGTCGAATTCATTAGTGGCAAATATGGATTCTTTGTTGGACGCATCATTGATGGCCTTAAAAAAAATACAGATCCAGCCTTTAATAAAAGAAACATAAAGGTATAATAAACATTAGCAAAAATATGCGGCAAAATAGGAGGGAGCCTATGAGAATTATTATACAAAAATTTGGTGGTACTTCTTTAGCCACACCAGAAAATAGAGAAATGGCAGCTAATAAAATTATTGGTTCCCTGAAAAGTGGTTATAAAACTGTTGTTGTTGTTTCTGCCATTGGTAGGAATGGCGATCCATATGCAACTGATACGCTAATATCATTCTTACAGTCAGTTTACGGAGATACTCATCCGAGAGAAATGGATATTGCTATGTCAGTAGGTGAGATTATTTCATCTGTGGTAATGGCAAATACATTGAGAAGTAAAGGATATGATTCTATAGCCGTTACCGGTTGGCAAGCAGGTATAATCACCGATGGCAACCATGGTAATGCTACAGTTTTGAATGTAAACCCCAATTACCTTTTAGAAGCATTAAAGAAAGGTAAGATTCCTATTGTAGCAGGATTTCAAGGAGAGACAGTTTCCGGTGAGATTACTACTCTTGGCAGAGGAGGAAGCGACACCACAGCTGCAGTACTTGGCAAAGCTCTGGCAGCTGAGACGATAGAAATATATACAGACGTAGATGGTATCATGACAGCGGATCCACACATAGTATCCAACGCTTCTGTGATACGGCATATCACATATTCGGAGATTTTTCAAATAGCAGATCAAGGTGCTAAAGTTATTCACCCTAAAGCTGTTGAAATCGCTGGGGATGCAGGTATACCAATAGTAATTAAAAATACCATGAATGATTCTCCGGGAACTGTCATTACTTCTTCGTATACTAGAAAAAAATTGATGAACAGTAACACATCAGAACGATTGATTACAAGTATTGCTTATATTACAGGAAGAACTCAAATTACAATCATTACTGATAAGGGAATAGATGAACAAAAAGAGATCTTACTTCGTTTGGCAAATAACCATATTAGCATAGATATTATTAATATTTTCCCTGATAAGATGGTATTTACTATTGACGGATTTCTGACGGACAAAGCAGTCAATATCATAAATGAAATTAATAACAATTTTCGTGTATTGAATAATTGCACTAAGGTTTCAGTGATAGGAGAACGAATGCGAGGCGTACCCGGTGTAATGTCTAGAATTATTCAGGCATTAACATTTAATAAAATAGAAGTTTTGCAAACATCCGATTCTCATTCCACTATTTCCTGTTTGGTCAAAGGTGAAGACACCATATCAGCAGTATTAGCTTTACATGAAGAATTCAGATTATTTATGCAATGATATGATACTATTGTTTCTTAGTTTACTGAGCTTAAAGGCTCATTTTTTTTTATTCTTATGGGGACACTAATAGGAGAAAATAATTTTCAGGTATATACAACGAGAACTAGAAATGTAAAAAAACAAAAGAAGGGGAGAAAACATATATGACTGACCAACGATATAACCACAAAAATCAACTGAAACAGGATTCCGTTGGTACTGCAAATATAAAAGAAATGGGGACTTCCAATGTACCGATTCATTCTAAAAGATCCAACATTCATTGCATGACCATTATTGGTCAGATAGAAGGTCATATGATACTTCCGCCGCAAAATAAGACAACTAAATATGAGCATGTTTTGCCGCAATTAACTGCTATCGAACAAAGCGAGGAGATTGAAGGATTGTTGCTGATTTTGAATACTGTTGGAGGAGATGTAGAAGCAGGGTTAGCTATAGCCGAAATGGTTAGCTCTATGTCTAAACCATCGGTTTCTCTGGTCTTGGGAGGCGGTCATAGTATAGGAGTGCCTTTGTCAGTATGCACAGATTATTCTTTTATTGCATCTACAGCAACTATGACCATACATCCCATTCGTGTTAGCGGTATGGTTGTTGGCGGCCCTCAAACGTATGAATACTTTAATAAAATGCAAGAACGAGTTTCAAACTTTATCATAAAACATGCTTCTATAACAAAAGAAAGACTTAATGAGCTTCTGTACAATACTGGTGAGTTAACACAGGATGTCGGAACTGTACTAATAGGTTCTGATGCTGTTGAAAACAACCTAATAAATGAGGTAGGAGGACTAAAAGAAGCATTGGATAAATTGAGGGAGCTAATAGAAAAGAAAAAGGAGAAAAAATCATGACTTTATATACCATAGTTGATCCTAATGTAATATGGGCGAAGGAATATAGTGTACCTGAAATGATAGAAATAACTTGGAAAGGGGTTTTGTTAAATGTAATTAGAAAAGATGATAGGACGATCATAATTAATAGAGTATTAAGCACAGATCCGATGGTTTATCTGGATCCGCAATTTCAACCAGGTGTAGAAATAAATATGTCATTGCCTGTTTAAGACCAATAGTTATTACACGAGAAGCAATTATGATCTTATGCACCTTAAACAATATTTTTTACTAGTAGAAAGTAGTGTGTTGTATTCTGGAAACAAGCATATATAAGTGATATAATAAATTGCGTATGCTGAATCAAACTAAGAGTATACACGCAGGAAAACTTTATATTGCTGTCGAATATATTGTTTTGAGGTGTAAATTGATGAAAAAAAAGCGTGGTAGTACAATTCCTTTTAGAAGGAATGGATTACACGAAATAATTGGTCTCTTAACTGCATCCCTGGGTCTCTTCATCGGATTGAGTATATACAGCCGAGGTAAGTCAGCAGGGGTAATAGGCTCCTTAGTATATCCTTTTATTAAAGGGCTGTTTGGGATTGTTTCCTATATTCTGCCTGTATTGATAGTTTCTATTGGGATATTAGTTATTATTTCGAAAAAAAAGATAATAAATAGGTCTAAGATTTATTTGTCACTATTATCAGTTTATCTATTTTTATGCTTTATTCATCTTTTGTTTTTTCGACAGTTTGATCCTAATCATTTTACCTCATTTGTTGTTGATTCCTATAAAAGAGGAAGTGAAGAAGTATCAAAAGGGACAGGGGCAATATGCGCACCTGCAGTTTATTTGATATATTCTCTTTTTGGTCTTCCGGGGGCTTATATATTCTATATTACTGCTACTTTAGTATGCTTATTACTGTTGACTAATTTATCTTTAAAACAATTAGT
>JAAZHD010000097.1 GCA_012510895.1 Clostridiales bacterium | reverse complement strand
GTGCAGCCATTATGACCTATGAATGGGGCTATGTCACGGGACCCCCCACCCCTACTGCACCAATCGGAAATGTAAGGAGAGTATTGGAATATGCTCTGGCCAACAATATTCCCGCTGAAAAAATACTGATGGGCATGACCTTGTACGGCTATAACTGGGAACTGCCTGATACACCGGAAAACCGGGCCTCTACTGTTACTCAGCCAACTGTTTGGGATCTGGCAAGAAGGTATAATGCGATTATTGAATTCGATGAAACTGCCGGGCAGCCCTTTATGAATTATACAGACGACGAAGGAAGAGAACATATAGTTTGGTTCGAAGACGCCATGAGCCACTTTCTCCTGTATCAGTTGGCACAGGAGCTGGGAATCGGTGGGGTATTTTACTGGATTATTCATATGCCCTTTCCTTCTACTTACTATATGGTAAATCAGCTTTTCACCGTAATGAAGTATTAGAAAAACAAGGACATTGGAAGGGTTTAAAGCCGCTCAGTCTTCTATTCCTCTTCTGGCGGCAACCCCTTTTTGTATGGGATGCTTCACTTCCCTTATGTCTGAAACATAGTCTGCAACCTCAATCAACCTTTCGGGCGCATTTCGCCCTGTCAAAACTATCTCAAGCTTTTCAGGCTTATTCCGTATAAGTGCCAGTACATCATCCACGGAAATCATATTCTCAGTAATCGCTGCCATTATCTCATCCAAAATCAGAATATCCCACTTATCTGTTTTCATCTCTTCATGGGCATATTGCAGCTGCTTTTTTTGGAAGTCTTTAGTCATTTCCAATTCTTCCTAGTTCCTCTCCCAGGTGAATTTCTACAGATTCCTTCCAATATTAATGGTAAATCCCCGGTCCAGTTTTTTAACAGCAAGATGTTCTCCGCTTTCCATCCCCTTCAGAAACTGAACCATTAACACTTTCTTTCCTCTGCCCCAGGCCCTGAGACCTAAACCAATGGCGGCTGTTGTTTTGCCTTTCCCGTTTCCGGTATAAATATGTACCAAGCCCTGCATAAACTAACCCCTTCCCATGAATAAGCTTTATGTATAAACATTCTGCTGTCCCTTCATATCTTAACAGGGGAACAATTGCTTTTCAAATACTTTGGAAATATGATTAAAAACAAAGCAGGCAGTAAAATAAATGTTGGTATTTTCCAATACCGGTTATATATAATAAGAAAAAGGGGGAAGTTTATTGAAAAAAGCAGCTGTTCTTCTGGAAATAATAAAAGAAAACATTGAAAAGGTCATTGTAGGCAAAAGCGAAGCCATTGAACTAATACTTATCGCCTTAATAAGCAAAGGTCATGTCCTTATTGAAGACGTTCCGGGTGTGGGCAAGACCATGCTGGTTTCTTCCCTGGCCAAGTCCCTTGATCTGAGCTTCCAGCGGATTCAGTTCACTCCTGATGTTTTGCCGTCCGATATCACCGGCTTTACCATGTATAACGTAAAAAGCGGTCAGATGGAATTTAAGCCGGGAATGATCATGAATCAAATCATACTTGCGGATGAAATCAACCGAACATCTCCTAAAACTCAATCCAGTTTACTGGAGGTCATGGAAGAAACCCAGGTAACCGTAGACGGTACCACATACCCGCTGCCAACTCCTTTCATGGTACTGGCAACACAAAACCCTGTGGAATATATAGGAACATTTCCGCTGCCAGAAGCCCAGTTGGATCGCTTTATGCTTAAGATAACTATGGGTTATCCCAGCAAGCGGGAGGAAATGCTTATCCTATCCCGATTCCAGAAAGATAATCCGTTAAAAACCTTAAAACCGGTAGCATCTGCAGAAGATGTTTTGTTTCTGCAAGATTCGGTCACGGAGGTAAAAGTAGCCGAAGCCATTAAAGAATATATATCCAATATTGTTGCCGCAACACGCGATCATAATGATCTGAATCTGGGTGTCAGCCCCAGAGGCGCCCTGTATCTGATGCGTGCTTCCCAGGCTTATGCACTCTTCCAAAACAGGGATTATGTAATTCCCGATGATGTTCAGAAGATGACACTTTCGGCTCTGACTCACCGTCTGATATTAAAACCGGAAGCCCGGCTTAAGGAAATGACGGCTGAAAGGGTTCTGAAGTCAATTCTGAATACGGTATACGTGCCAGTGATTCCCAAATGAAATTGAAATATCGATGGATTTTTATGTCACTATCCATCCTGATCCTGCTTTTCTTCAGTCTTTATACAGGTGAACATATCTTCTATATTGGTCTTGGAATTATTATTTCAATTATAATATTTGCAGCTATCACCAATATCTGGGTACTATTTGATTTTAAATATCTTCAGGAAATTTCACCCAGGAAGGCTGATAAAGGTCAAAAGGCCGTGCTCACCATTCAGATTCATAATGACAAACCTTTCATTTATCCAATTATAAAAATCAGGTATTTGTTGCCGAAATCAGTCCTGACAGGCGCTGTCAGAGAACAGACTTTGTCAATCTTGCCTTTTCGATACGGGGAAGTTCGGGAAGAGTTCCTATGCGAACTTCGGGGCCATTATCCGCTTGGAATAGTGAGTGTAGAAGTAGCCGATATTTTCGGTTTATTCAGATTCTCCATGGATATGACTAAGAAATATTACCACCATCTGCCGGTTTTATCCGTTTACCCCAGAGTTATTCCTCTTAGATTTCTGCCTCTGCCTCTGACCCAGGAAGAGGGCCTTCAGAAAAATCAGCTTTTTAAAACCAATGAAACAGCTGTTCTTTCGGACATCCGCCAATATATATACGGCGATCCCTTAAACAAAATACATTGGAAAGCCACCTCAAAACTGCAGGAAATTCAAGTGAAGAATTATGAAATGACAACCCAGCCCCATACCCTTATATTCCTTGAAACCAGTTCCCCGGCGGGATCGGATCTTTTGGAAAGACGGCAGATAGAAGCTCAGCTGATTGAAACTTCAATTGCCATTATAAATTATATTTTAAACAAATGGCTGCCAGTAAAACTCGTGGTTTATCAAAATGGCCGAAGGGAGCTCAGCGGAAGGGAGCCTCAACACTTTCCGCCCTTTTATGAATATATTTCTCACATTGCCTTTGACAACCCCTTCCCCATGCACGAAATACTAAGAATTGAATCTGCAGCATTTCAGCACAGGGGCAGCCTGATACTGATTGTGCATGAAATAAGCAGCCAATTATTCAACCAGATTTCTATCTTCAAACAATCAGGAATCTATCCTATGGTATTTCTAATAAGGCATCCTGAATATATAAGCAATGATATTATTAAAATGATAGAAAACCTTAAGGAGCAAAACATCCCGTCCTTCATCATTTATTCAGATCAGAGGCTTGATGAAGCTTTGGAGACGGAGGTGCCGGTATGAAGAGATCTAAATTGCTTGACTTAACAGCAGAATACCTGGTTTTCAGTATCATCACAGGCAGCATCGGCGGCGCCTTTTTAAAAGCTATAGACATTCCTCTCTCTTTTGATCAAATAGTCCTAATGACCCTGACAGTATTTCTGATTCTTCGAATCGTTTTCTGGAACAAGCGGACAGCTGTCATAGCTTTTGCTTCAGCTGCCGTTGTTGCTTTTATATTTCTGTATAAAACAGAAAAACCTTTAGAAATATTAAATGAGAGCTGGCAGTTTTTAAGATGGCAGATTAGTTATATCGGCGGTAAAACTGAGCTTTTGCCCTTCCTTATTATCCCAACCGCCTGGCTTTGGATCAGTGCTGCCGGCATAGTTTATTTCTTCTTGCTGACAAAACTGCGCTGGTTCTATCTTCCTGCTGCCATAGGTCTGACACTTATAATAATTCTTTGGTTTCTAGGGCACAGATATATAGTCCGGTATATATGGTTTTATGCTCTTGGCCTTCTTCTCGCCTGGGGCGGCAGTCGGCATAAAAACTTATCAAAAGAATATGATCTGCCAAGTTTCGGCCGGTGGCAGATATACGTATTGCCCCTTGCAGCGGTTATCATCCTGACAACCTCATTTATTCTTCCTCCTGATATAGACTATAAGTGGATGCGGCTGGTAGATACCGTGGAAGAAATTGAAGAGAGGATTAATGATCGGTATGGAATTTTTACCGGACCCCGCCGGTCTTTCAGGTTGGCAGAGTCGGGCTTTCCTTCGTCTTCCAATGAGCTGGGCGGACCGGTTCAAATAAGCAGAGATCTGGTGCTGACAGTGAAGCCTGATCCGGACGGAGAAGTAATACGGGCAATAGGACGTATATACTTAAGAGGAACTCTTTTAAATGAATATATCAGCACCGGCTGGAAGAACACTATCGGAGATGTACGATATCGTTTCACGGATCGGCTGCGAAATAACAGAAAACAGGCCGCTTTTAATTTTGATGAAGAAATTTGGTCAAATCTGCATGAGGATAAGCTTGAGTCTTTCTTTCATAAATTAGAGGCAGAAGTTGTCCATACCGGCATAAATACCTGGACACTCTTTCATCCTCTTCAGCTGGCGGAAATGACAGTAAACCAAAGATCCTTTGTCCCCTTTTATAATACCAAAGGCGAAACCTTTACCAATAGGACTGTGGAAGAAGATGAACCCTATACATTTATATCCCGTATACCAAACTTTTCAAATGAGGAATTCGTCCGGTATCTTAAAGAAGCGGTTCCGGTTATCGACTGGAATGAACCTATGCCGCCGAACCTTCCATATAACGATAATTATAAGGAAAAACTTGAAACCGTACAGCAATACTATATGAATGTACCGGATACGGTGCCTCAAAGAGTATACGATCTGGTGGAAGAACTGACTTCTGATGTGGAAAGTCCTTACGACAAAATAAGGGCTATGATAGATTATCTGAGTCAAAACTTTACCTACACCCTGGAACCGCCTTATACTCCTTCAGACAGGGATTTTGTCGATTACTTCCTCTTCGATCTGAAGGAAGGATATTGCTCATATTTTGCATCGGCTCTGGCCGTAATGGGCAGAATAGCCGGCATCCCCACCTGTTATGTAGAAGGTTTTCTGACACCTGCCAGGCCTACATCAAAAGGTGTCCTGGAAGTAAGGAAATTGAACGGTCATGCATGGGTAGAAGCTTACTTCCCGGGAATCGGGTGGCTTACTTTCGATCCCACCCCCTCCGGCCCCCTCAGTGAACATGCTGAAGGTGAAACTGCCGGTGAAAACTATGAGGAACCGAATGAGCCCGATTACCCGGATGAGATAATGGAGCCTGAACTGCCTGATATCGACCTGGGCTTAGACCCATTCCGGCCAAATGAAGAGGAAACTAAATACACAACCCTGCAGAAGATTCTTATCTTTTCAGGAGCTGCAATCGTTATCCTGTTCAAAATACTGGCAGGCAGTTTATTTATATGGCATAAACTTCATTGGGAAAAGATAAACAGAATGCCCCTGCGAGGGCAGCTGCACCGTTATTATTCTGAAATCCTCTGGATGCTTGATCTGTACGGTACTCCTATAAAGCAGGGTGAAACCCCCTATCAGTATGCAGAAAGAGTAGATGAATGGCTGACAAATCCAGCCGGTTCTATGATGGATATTTCTGAAATTCTGATAAAGCACGAATTCGCAGACCAAGCACTGACAGAAAAAGATATACATCAGATAAAAGAATTCTATCAATATCTTAAAGAGAATATAAGGGATGTGACCAGCAGGCCCCGTTATCTGTTTTTATTAGCAAGAAGAATACTTTCAACTGAAAGATAATTAGCAAATGTTTTTATTCATAAACACTGCTGTATTTTTTTATTAGCCACTGAACGTTTATTATCTTCTCCAGTAATGTGTTCCTGCTGTAATAATAATGGTTTGATGCTTCATATCCTATATGGGGATCTTCCAGAGTTATTTTATAAAGCATCTCTGTTATGCTTAGCTCATCATACAATATCTCAAGTATCTCGCTTGCAGCACCCCTCTTGTCACGGAGCAGGGTAAAGCGCAACGCATTATAAGTTGATTTAAAGTGGCAGTAACATGCTTTGGCAATACGGCAGTAAGCAGCATATTCATCATCTTCATCCGTTTCTTCAAGAAGCCTCAGCCCTTCTTCCCATCCTTCGCACAGCTTTTCCCACTGATTTACAAAGATTTCAACAGGGAAGATTGAGCGCCAGCCTTCCACATCATCATAGGGATATCCTATCATGGTTGCCCTGAATCCTGTTTTATCCGGATAAAACAGATTGGCCGGTCCATAATTCTGCGGTGCCACATACAGTGTACTTATATAAAAAGGGAACTCCTTAAATGCCTTGCTAAAGAGCCTCTGACTTTCCATCACGCTTGCTGTCTTCCCGCCGAAAACCCTGCAGACGGCATCTTTAAGGGAAAAACCGGTATCAGAAAAATAGCTGTCGCTTAGCATGTTAAATATGACGGAAGGATATCCGCCCAAAGTCCAGTCAAGCAGAAATGCGCTTGTATCCTTAAGGCCGTTTCTGTGCTCTGCTATCAGATCAAATACAGGTATATACGGAACTGCAGAGCATTCCCATGTATTATTAAACTGCACCTTTGCAGCAGTGGGGTGCCCAAATTCTCTGGCTGCTTCCATTGTACCCAGATATTTTTTGCCCGGTCCGACAATTGAAATGGAATAATCCCTTACATAGGTTTCAACCCCGTCAAATTCCCTCTTTACTCCTTCCTCGCTCACACCCATAATGCGAACCTTCCTTGGCATAAGTGAAACTGCATTTCTTACAAAATCCATGTCTCCCCATGCCCACGTCCATGCAATTACTTCAATATCAGGATTAACTGACATAGCGCCTTCAGTTATCAGGCTGTTTACTTCAGCCACCACTTCATAGGGTTTCCTGTTTTTACATCTGGGACAGGTTACCTTGTCCGCAGGCGTCCGCGAGAAACAGTTAGTCAGGTTTTCCGACATAGTAATGGTGATATATCCGCCCAGTCCCGGGAGATTCCTTGTAAGTTCTGCTATTCCTTCCTTAAGGTATTTTTGCACCTCAGGCGTAGAAGTGCACATTGTCCAGAAAGAATGCTCGCTTTCACCTTTCAAATGCGGATATTTAATAAAAAAGTCTTCCGGCATAGAGCGGGGTTCGTTTATATACAGGAATATCTTAATTCCATAACGTTCTGCCCGTTTTATGAGGGTATTCAATGCTGCAACCCGTTTCTCCCAGCCTTCTGACAGGGATTTGTCGAACGGGAATTCTGTAAGCTTGTACAATATACCCTGCAGCCATATGCCGTTAACACCTGAATAAGCATAACTTTTTAAAAGTGAATCGGGATAGGAGCTGTCCAGCAATTCTTCTGTATAATCTCCGTAAACGGCGCAATAGGAATAAGCTATGCGAAGTTCCACTTTTCTGTCCCTGTTAACAGTTTCCGGCCTATAAAATGCCCCTCCGTTTTCCTGTGCTTTTTTTACAAGCCATATAAGGCCCTGATAAAGCCCTTCGTGCCCTCCGGCTTCGATAATTATTTCTGATTTATTAATTTTAATTAAATGACTTTCAGGATCACTAAAGTTATTATTGCAATTCAGGATAATATTTTTTCCTTTTGCTCCATTGGCAATTTTAATCCCTGTAACAAACTTATAGTCTTCTATGAAATCTTTGATATGAAGAGCTGCAATACTGCTCTTGTCATTTGCATATATGCCCCAGTCTTCATCAATGACCACAGCATTTTCAAAGGGCCTGTTATGATTTATTACAGGCTGCGGACCTTTGAACATAAATGAAAAAGGTTTTACAGTTTCGGGTGCTTCCTGTAATTTTGAAAGCTCTTTTATCTGCTCTCTTAACCAATGAGTCTCCTCTTTTTCGCTTTCCGTAAGAGGTCTGTATTTGATCCGCGGTACATCAGGTTTTAAGTTGCCCAGCTTATGTGAAAGAAAATCATCTTCTTTCAGAATATATGCCAGATAATCCTCATCCCATTCCAGAAGCTCAATCAATTGATCATAGGGCAGCAAATGCCAATTCTGCCGTATTATTGTTATGTAACCTTTGCTCCTCCAATCACCGTTTGCTTTTTGCGGGGGAAGCCCCATCAATTCTGCCAGTTCTTCGACCTGTGATTTAGTTGCACCGATTACTTTGGCCAGATGTTCTGAAGGAAACATCTCCCAATTCCTGAATATAAATGCTTGCTGAGCGGTTGGAAAATGTTTAAACTCAATCCTTGCTCCCTTTTTTACCGACGGTAAACTTTTGTTCACTATCAAACACCCCCATTTATTTATATACCTGTTTTATATAAAATTTGTTTTCTATAATAAAGCTTTATCCACGATCTGATAATAAACTGTCTGCAATTTCTTATATCCAGCATAAATGAATCACAAACATATTGCAATATACAACAAAAATAGAACCTAAAACCCAATCTCCCTTAAGGATGCCTTCAAGGTCTCGGCAGAGTGCCGGAGCCCCTTAACCTCTTCTTCTGTCAAGGGCAGTTCCAGAACCCGAGCCAGACCCTGATCGTTGACGATTGAGGGCAGGCTTAAACATACATCCTCAATGCCATAATAACCCTTCATCAGGGAAGATACGGGCAAAACAGAGTTTTCATTTCTTAGAATCGCTTCGACAATGCGTCTTACTGCAAGGCCGACAGCATAGTAGGTAGCACCCTTGCCTTCTATAATGTGATAGGCGGAATACTTAACCTCCTCGAAAATCCTGTTTTTTCTCTCCTGATTGCAGTTTCTTCCGCAGCGCTGACAAAATTCCTCTATAGGTATGCCTGCGATATTGGAGATGCTCCATGCCGGCACCTCTGTATCCCCGTGCTCTCCTATGATATAAGCATGAACATCATGAGGTGCCACATTACAGTGCTTACTCAGCAGATACTTAAACCTTGCGCTGTCCAGCACGGTTCCGGAACCAATAACCTGGCTTTCAGGCAGCCCGGATATTTTTAGGGCAGCATAGGTTAGAATATCAACCGGATTGGTCACTACCAGTATGATGCAATCTTCATTCCGCTCTACCACCTTAGGTATGATTTGCCTGAAAACATCTATATTTCGTTTTAACAGATCTATCCTGGTTTCCCCGGGTTTTTGCCCTACTCCGGCAGTAATAATAACTATATTGGAATTCTCGCAATCTTCATAAGTCCCCGCATGCAAGTGCACCTGAGGGACAAAGGAAATGCCATGGTTCAAATCAAGCACTTCACCGGCAAGTTTCTTTTCATTAATATCTATAAGCGCAATTTCCGAGGTAACGCCTCCAAGCATAAGAGCATAGGCCGTTGTAGCTCCAACATATCCTGCCCCGATGATAGATACCTTATCGGAAATAAAATCCTTATCTGTCATTCTTTTATCCTCCTTCTTGCATAAACAGCATATTGCGTTCTCAATCTCACAGCATTATTCTCCTCAGTTCATTCTTTTGTTAATTAATCAACATAATTAGCCGATATAAACTGCTTTTATCTATTTTCTCATATTTGCTTGTATTTATTAACTTCTTATAAATTACGGTATTGGCGAAAGGATAGTAAAGTGATAAAGTAATGAATTAGAAAATCAGGGATAAAAACTTATATACAAAGAATTCCGGAGGTGTTTATTTAATGAAAGGCATTATTACCGTTATCGGCAAGGACAGAGTCGGTATAATTTACAACATCACTAAAATATTGACAGAAAAGAATGTAAACGTGGAAGATATAAGCCAGACCATAATGCAAAGCTACTTTACCATGATGATGATAGTTAATCTTTCCAATATGAATTGTGAGTTTAAGGAATTGAAAGATTCTTTGGAAACCTTAGGCAGCGAGCTTGGCATATCAATAAAAATTCAGCTGGAAGATTTGTTCAATGCCATGCAGAATATCTAGGAGGCGGGTGACATGAAGATCTTACATAATAAAATATTTGAAACCCTCAGAATGATTGAAGAAGAGAATCTGGATATACGCACCATAACAATGGGGATTTCTCTGCTGGATTGTGCAGATTTAAGCGGTGAGCGAGCCAGACAACGAATATATGATAAGATAACAAAATATGCTCAGAACCTGGTTTCTGTAGGAGAAGAAATCGAGATGGAATTCGGTATCCCTATAATAAATAAGAGAATTGCGGTTACACCGATTGCCCTCATTGCTTCCTCCAGTGATGACAAAGATTATACCTCTTATGCCAGGGTTTTGGACAAGGCGGCCAGGGAGGTAGGGGTGAATTTTATCGGAGGGTTCTCTGCCCTGGTTCAAAAGGGCTTTTCCAAAGGGGATAAAATTCTGATTAATTCCATACCTCAGGCCTTAAGCGAAACCGAAAGGGTATGTTCTTCGGTAAATCTTGCAAGCTCTAAAGCCGGTATCAATATGGATGCCGTCAAGCTTATGGGAAAGATTATTAAAGAAACCGCGTATCTGACAAGGGATCGGGATTCCATCGGCTGTGCAAAGCTGGTGGTATTCTCCAATGCAGTAGAAGACAATCCCTTTATGGCCGGAGCCTTCCATGGCGTAGGTGAACCTGAAGTGGTCATTAACGTGGGAGTCAGCGGCCCAGGTGTTGTAAAATCCGCGCTGGAAAAGGATAAAGACGCTCCTTTGGATGTGGTGGCAGAAAACATTAAAAAAACAGCCTTCAAGATTACCCGTGCAGGTGAAATTGTGGGTAAAGAGGTTTCACGAAGACTTGGTGTCCCCTTCGGTATATTGGATTTATCACTGGCATCTACACCGGAAATTGGAGACAGTGTGGCCAGAATACTTGAGGAAATCGGTCTGGAGGCCTGCGGCACCCACGGTACCACAGCCTGTCTGGCAATGTTAAATGACGCAGTGAAAAAAGGAGGCATTATGGCATCCTCATCCGTCGGCGGCTTAAGCGGTGCCTTTATTCCGGTCAGCGAAGATGAAGGCATGATCAAGGCAGTTCAAAGCGGCGCATTAACCTTTGACAAACTGGAAGCTATGACAAGTGTCTGCTCTGTTGGGCTGGACATGATTGCCATTCCCGGAGACACGCCGGAATCCACAATCTCAGCAATTATCGCCGATGAAGCGGCGATCGGAATGATCAATAACAAAACAACAGCAGTCCGCATTATTCCCGTATACGGGAAAACCGTCGGAAATACTGTGGAGTTTGGCGGTCTTTTAGGCTATGCCCCCATTATGCCTGTTCATCAATTCAGTTCCGAAAAATTCATTAATCGAGGCGGCAGAATACCCGCGCCGGTTCATAGTTTCAAAAACTAACAGCTACTAAATGGAAATACCTAAGCGGATAACAGCATTGTTATCCGCTTTTTGTCTTACTTGAGCGCTATAATACATTTCTGCCCATTCTCTCCAGCATCATACCAAGCCGTGCCAGGGGCAGCCCTACCACATTTGAATAGCAGCCTCTGATGCCTTCAACCAGTATGGCGCCTATACCCTGTATCGCATATGCGCCGGCCTTGCCTTCGGGCTCTCCGGTAGCTGCATATTTTTCTATCATTTCATCAGTGAGATTACGGAACTTTACATAGGTTACCTCATGACTGATAAGTTCCCTGCCTGTATCAGTATCTATCAGGGCAATTCCTGTAATTACCTGATGCTCCCTGCCGTTTAATTTTGTCAGCATTCTGATTGCGTCACTTTTATCCTTGGGCTTTCCCAAAATTTCGTCCCCAATTACCACAATGGTATCTGCACCGATTACCATATGATTATTATTCCTGGCTGCAATATCCTTTGCCTTCATATAAGCCAATTTTTCAGTCTTCTCAATAGGCGTTCCTTCTATTTCTTCTATATCCATTTCTGCATCACTTGGCTGTACTATATACTTAATGCCCACCTGGTTCAACAGCTCCCGCCTTCTTGGTGATGCTGAGGCAAGTATCAGTTTTTTCTTTTGCAATTCCTTTCCTCTTTCCTTAATAAATCTCAGTTTATAATACCATATTTTATTTTTAGTGAACATCCAAAAAAAGCTAATCAAAAAGCCCAATAAAAAATCCCTGGTTGGCATAACCTATTCCTATTGAGAAGTAAAAGGAGTAAAATGCATGCTTCATGTGGAAAAGATCTCGAAACACTATACCACCGGGGAATATACTCAGACAGCTTTGGACAAAGTTACCATAAGTTTTCGGAAAAATGAATTTGCAGCTATTCTTGGTCATAGCGGTTCGGGCAAAACCACATTTTTAAATATAATCGGCGGCCTTGACCGCTACGATGAGGGAGATTTGCTGATAAACGGTCGTTCTACAAAGGATTTCAAGGATCAGGATTGGGATGCTTACCGAAACAACTCTGTAGGCTTTATTTTTCAGAATTATCATCTGATCCCTCATTTAAGCATTACGGACAATGTAATGTTAGGCCTGGCCTTAAGCGGTGAGTCTCCGGAAACCAGGCGAAAAAAAGCCATTGAAGTCCTGACCAGGGTTGGACTGAAAGAACATATACATAAAAAACCAAATCAGTTGTCGGGGGGACAAATGCAAAGAGTTGCCATCGCCCGTGCTTTGGCCAATGATCCGGATATTATTTTGGCGGATGAACCTACCGGTGCCCTGGACACAGAGACCAGCATCCAGGTGCTGAACCTGATAAAGGAAATAGCAAAAGATAAACTGGTTATAATGGTAACCCACAATCCTTCCCTGGCAGGAAATTATGCAGATCGAATCATCGAATTTCAGGATGGAAAAGTAATTTCAGACTCCAATCCCTATCAAGCTGACACAAATTTTACAAACTATAAGCTTAAAAGAACAGGTATGGGATTTGGTACTGCGTTGAAACTGTCATATAAAAACATCCGAACAAAACTGTTTCGCACCTTATTAACCTCATTTGCCTCCAGCATAGGCATTATAGGCATTGCTCTGATTCTCTCGCTTTCCAATGGATTTGATAAGCAGATTGCCAAATTTGAGTCCGATACCTTATCCGGGTTTCCCATTATTATTTCCAGGCAAACGGAAAAAGTTGATATAGACACTCTTATGGGAATAGAAAAAAAGGATGATGACAAGTATCCTGACAGGAAAGAAGTGATCCCTTACGATCCTGAGAAAGATCAAAAAAATCATACAAACAAACTGAGCCGGTCCTACCTGGATTTTCTGGAAAAAATGAATCCGGAATGGCTTAACGGAATTGCATATGCCCGTTTGGTCAACCTCAACCTGATCAGATTTAACGGAGCCGAACCCGCCATTCTCCGTAGTGAAGCGGTAAACCTTTCCACTTATCCGGTAAATCCGGATAAAAACCGTCCGGGATATCTTCAGGCTTCCTATGATCTTTTGGCAGGCAGATACCCTGAAACCATGCATGATCTGATTATGGTAACGGATGAATACAACAGGGTTAATAAAAGCATTTTGGAAGAATTGGGCCTTCCTGCCGATGTACAGGGCATTCCCTTTAAGGACATTCTTGGCCTGGAGCTTAAGGCCATTCCCAATGATTTGTTTTATAAACAAAAGGGAGAAATATTTATTTGCAATCGGGAACCAGAGAATCTAAAGGAATTATATAATCACGAAAAAGCTATAACCTTAAAAATCACGGGCATCGTAAGACCTGCCCGCAAAACCGAGATTCCTGTGCTGCAACCCGGAATCACCTTTCCTGATGAACTGAACAAGTTTTTTATGGAGGATGCAAAAGAGTCTGCCATTGTTAAAGCCCAGCAAAAGGCAGAATATAATGTTTTAACCGGTGAAGTCTTCAGAAGTTCCCACACCGTTTCCACCGGTAATCACAGCTTCTTTGGGAGGGATCTGACAGGCTCTCCTTTAGGCCTTGGAAGCAATCCTTTCGGAAGTCAGCTGGGAGGTGGCATCTATCAATCCCAAATTGGATCTGAAAAAGATACAATTCTGGCTTGCTTAGGGGCTGACGGAATCCCGTATATGATTACGGTTTATCCTGTGGATTTTGAATTTAAAGAATTGGTTCTGAATTATCTTAATGCCTGGAATGATAATAAAAAAACAGAAGAAAAAATAGTTGTAACTGACCTGGGCGGAACCATTACTGATCTTACCAGCGGAATTATGCGTGCTATAACCCTGGTGCTCATTGCTTTTGCTGCCACCTCTCTGATTGTTTCTCTCATTATGATAGGTATTATTACCTATATTTCTGTCCTGGAACGCACATCTGAAATTGGCATTCTAAGAGCACTGGGTGCCAGAAAAAAGGATATCAGCAGGGTGTTTAATGCTGAAACTTTCCTCATCGGCGCAGCATCCGGCGGCATCGGGGTTTTAACAGGCGCCTTGCTTACCATACCGGTAAATAGTACCTTGTACCGGCTGACTCACCTGGAAAATGTCGCTCAGCTTAATGTTTATCACGGAATTCTGCTGGCAGCAATCAGCATATCACTTACCATGCTGGGAGGCTTCCTTCCTGCCATAATGGCTGCCAACAAAGACCCGGCGGCTGCTTTGCAGCAGGGATAAAGAATATTCATGCGAAATGCGGAATATGTAATATACCTGGTGCAGCATATAAATACAATGCATAAGAAATACTTGACAGGTTTTGGGGTTTCCTTTATCCTTTTATATAATAAACCACCTTTGACAATGAACTTTGCTTATTTATTTTATTAATATGTATACAGAAATCTTTTCACGTATTTTTTATTCTTAATAACATGTCAGCTTTATACATCCAGGAAACAGGAAAGGAAAGCATTAAATGAAACTCATATTAAGATATTTAAAACCATTTTTCTTTTCAATTATTCTTTGCTTAACCTTATTGTTTATCCAGGCTATGTCCGAGCTTTTTCTGCCCAATCTGATGTCTGATATTGTAAATATCGGCATCCAGCAGGGCGGTATAGAAAGCGCTGCACCTGATGCAATAAGCAAAGAAGGGCTTTCTTTTATAAAAAAATTTATGACAGACGATGAACAGGAATTATTAAACAATCATTACCGCCTTATATCCCCAGGTGCAGGTGAAATAAGAAAACTGTCTGATAAATATCCTGCAATAAAAGAAAAACCTGCCTATATTCTGCATATAGATGAAGAAGATATGTATAGTGGGGAAAAACTGGAAGAGGCATTTGGGAGAAGTGTCTTAACCTTTATACGCCATATGCAGCACATGAGTCAATCTGATCAGCTGCCTCAGCTGCCTGATAATAAAAGTAATAATTTGGTTTAATCAGATATTGATTTACAGAGCTTATATGCTTTAACCCCTATTATTGAGAACCTCCCTTCTGAGCTTATTGAGGAAGTAAGAAAGGATGCTGAGTTGTCTGAACCTTCTTTGGCAAGGCAAACCGGTGCTGCTCTGATTCGTTTGTTCTATACTGAATTAGGAGCAGACCTGTCTGACATTCAGAGAGATTACATAATTCGTACCGGAGCCTATATGCTGTTGGTTACCCTGATTGGGGCTGCTGCCGCCATAGGGGTGGGTTTCCTTGCTACCCAGATAGGTGCCCGTACAGCCCGTACCATGCGCCGGGATTTATTCAGTAAGGTAGAGAGCTTTTCCCTGGAGGAATTTGACCGATACTCCACTGCTTCCCTTATTACCCGAACCACAAATGATGTAACCCAGATTCAAATGATGATTATCATGGGACTTCGCATGATGTCCAGGGCTCCCATAATGGGTTTCGGCGGTATTGTCATGGCGCTTAAACACAGCATCTCCCTAAGCTGGATAATAGCGCTTGCTGTGATTATATTAATCGGGGTTATCAGTGTCATCTTCGCCGTTGCCGTGCCTAAATTTAAATTAGTTCAAGAATTGACCGACAAGCTGAATTTGGTTTCCCGTGAAAGTTTAACAGGCATGATGGTTATACGGGCTTTCAGCAACCAGAAACATGAAGAAAAACGATTTGAAGAAGCGGCCCGTGAATTAAAAAATACCAATCGATTCGTAAGCCGGGTAATGCATTCCCTCTGGCCCAGTATGGCCTTAATTATGAATCTGTCCTCCCTGGTTATCATTTGGGCAGGAGCACATGAGATTCAGCGTTCTGCTATGCAGGTAGGCGATATGATTGCCTTTATTCAGTATGCAATGCATATTATCATGTCCTTTATGATGATTGCCTTTATGTTTATTATGCTGCCCCGGGCAATGGTATCCGCCACTCGTGTTGAAGAGGTGTTAAAGGTTGTGCCTTCTGTCCGTGATAAGGAACACCCAGCAAAACTTCCTGATAAAATAAGGGGAGAAGTCGTTTATAAAAATGTTTCCTTTCGCTATACCAATGCAGAAAGCGATGCCGTTCATAATATTTCGTTTACCGCCCGTCCCGGTGAAACTACAGCCATTATTGGTTCCACTGGTTCCGGCAAGACCACCCTGGTTAACCTTTTGCTCCGGTTTTATGACGCAACGGAAGGAGAAATAACAATAGACGGGATACCTATTAAGGATATATCTCAGAAACAGCTCCGTGATAATATCGGTTATGTGCCTCAGAAATCAACCTTATTTACCGGAGATATTGCTTCCAATATACGTTACGGCAAGGAAGATGCATCAGATGAAGAGGTTGAAAATGCAGCAGAAATTGCCCAGGCCGATGAATTTATTAGTGCCATGGAAGAGGGTTTTAAGTCTCCTGTTGCCCAGGGAGGAGCCAATGTGTCGGGCGGACAGAAACAAAGGCTGTCAATAGCCAGAGCACTGGTTAAAAAGGCCCCTATCTATATTTTTGATGACAGCTTTTCTGCCTTGGATTTTAAAACAGATGCCGCCTTGCGAAGAGCTCTGCAGGAATCCGTGAAGGATTCCACCATTATTATAATTGCCCAGCGAATTTCCACTATTATGAATGCAGATCAAATAATTGTCATGGATGAAGGCAGGGCTGTAGGCATCGGAAAACATAAGGATTTGCTTAAAACATGCAGAGAATACAGGGAGATTGCTGAATCTCAGTTGTCTATGGAGGAATTGGCATGACAAAAGAAAACAGGAGATATGATAGACCCAGAGGGATGGGCAGGGGGCGCGGACCTGCAGCCATGATGCCCGGGATGAAAGCGAAAGACTTTAAGGGCAGCATAAAAAAGCTTATAGCCCACTTGTCTCCCTTTAAATACAAAATTTTAATTGTAATGATACTTGCTGCATTATCATCGGTTTTTTCCATACTTGGCCCAAGAATTCTGGCCCAGGCAACAAATGAAATATTTACAGGGATTATGAATATGGTAGCCGGCAGTACAGTAGGCATTAATTTTACCCGTGTAGGGCAAATCTTGCTTTTATTGCTGGGTCTTTACCTGATCTCTTCCCTCTTTACATACATGCAGGGCTTTATAATGACAGGTATATCGACCCAGGTATCATATAATCTCCAAAACTCCATAGCCCAAAAGATAAACAGATTGCCTCTGAAATATTTTGATACTGTTACTCACGGCGATGTTTTGTCCAGGATTACCAATGATGTGGATACCCTTACCAACACCTTAAACCAAAGCATTACCCAAATAATTACTTCAGTGACCATCATGGCAGGCGTGCTGATTATGATGTTGTCCATAAGCTGGTCCATGACTCTGGTTGCCTTAGGAATTCTACCTATGACAATAATTCTTGTATTATTTACAGTGCGGAAATCACAAAAATACTTTCGGGCTCAGCAGGAATACTTAGGACATCTCAATGGTCACATAGAGGAAATGTACGGAGGACACGTTGTTATAAAAGCATTTAACAGGGAAGATCTTGCCACCCAAAAGTTCGAGGAGTATAATGAAGAATTATATAACTCTGGGTGGAAGTCTCAATTTATTTCCGGGCTCATGATGCCCATGATGCATTTTGTCAGCAATTTCGGGTATGTAATAATATGTATCCTAGGTGCTTTCCTTACAACCCGGGGCAGAATGACAGTAGGCGGAATTCAGGCTTTTATACAGTATGTAAGGCAATTTACTCAGCCTGTTACCCAGATCGCCAATATTACCAATGTGCTTCAGCAGACTGCTGCCGCTGCGGAACGGGTATTTGAATTCCTTGAAGAAGAGGAAGAAAAACCGGAAGAGCCAAAAGTAACTATCAGCAATGAGAAGTTACCAATAGAAGGAAATGTGGAGTTCTCCCATGTCCATTTTGGTTATGACCCGGATAAGATTATAATAAAAGATTTTTCTGCCGTAATAAAAAAAGGACAGAAAATAGCTTTAGTAGGCCCTACGGGTGCAGGAAAAACCACCATAGTTAAACTGCTGATGCGCTTTTACGATGTAAACGACGGAGCCATATTAATAGACGGACATGATATACGAGACTTTTCAAGGGACGATTTAAGATCGTTGATGGGAATGGTCCTGCAGGATACCTGGCTTTATAATGACACAATCATGGAAAATATCAGGTATGGCCGATTGGATGCCACTGATGAGGAAGTAATAGCAGCGGCCAAAGCTGCACAAGCGGATCATTTTATCAGAGCTCTGCCTGATTCATATCATATGGTGATCAACGAGGAAGCCAGCAATGTCTCACAAGGCCAAAAGCAATTGTTAACCATTGCCAGGGCGATTTTGTCTGATCCAAAAATACTTATATTGGATGAAGCAACCAGTTCAGTGGATACCCGAACTGAAATACTGATTCAAAGGGCCATGGATAATCTTATGAAAGGACGCACCAGCTTTGTTATTGCCCATCGCCTTTCTACTATCCGCAATGCCGATCTGATTCTGTGTCTCGATAACGGCGACATTGTGGAACAGGGAACCCATGAGGAGTTATTGAAGCTGAACGGCTTCTACAGTAAATTGTATTACAGCCAGTTTGACAGAGCATCTGTGTAAATCGAATCCGGGAAGAAGGAGGAAGGCCTGTGAATGCCCGGCGAAGGCATGAAATTGTATGGAAAATACTTCAGTTTACATTAACCCCATATATTAAATGGAAGTTTAACTATCAGTTTGACAAAGTAAAACCTTTGGAATACCCTACCATAATATTACCCAATCATTTAACTAACTGGGATCCTTTGCTGGTAGGAACTGCTTTCTCAAAAATGATGTATTATGTAGCCAGCGACCACCTGTTTCGGCTGGGATGGATCAGCAAAATAATAGAATACCTGGTTGATCCCATTCCGCGCATGAAATCAACCAGGGACAGAAAAACAGTAGTCGCCATGCTTCGCCGCCTTAGGGAAGGGAATAACATCTGTATTTTCCCTGAAGGCAATATGTCTTTCAGCGGAGAGACCGGTCAGCTTCACGAAACAACTGCAAAGCTGGTTAAGTATACCGGCGCAGCCCTTATAACCTATCGTATGGAAGGCGGCTACCTAACCCAGCCCAGGTGGTCCAAATATCCCAGAAGAGGAGTTATGACCGGGCGTGTGGTAAACATTTACACCCCTGAGGAAATTAAAACCCTGTCAGAAGAAGAATTGATGAAAAGAATTGAAAGGGATTTATATACCAATGCCTATGAAGAACAGGAACGGCTGAAAAGCCCCATTGCCTTCCATGGCAAGAAATTGGCAGAAAGTCTGGAGACTGCTCTGTATCTTTGCCCTTCCTGCAATCAAATTGGAACCCTTGTCAGCAAGGATAATATCTTCTGCTGTCCGTGTGGGCTGCAACTGCGTTTTACCCCGTATGGATACTTTGAGTCCCTGACCCGGGACAAACCACCTTTCACCAGAATACTGGACTGGTTTAGATGGCAGCACAAGCGTACAAGGGAGCTGGCAGAGCAATATCGGAATAAAAAGGAAGACTATCCGATTACCTCTGATGAAAATCAAACCTTGTGGAGAATTCAGAAGGCCAGAAATAACAGTCTTTTATCCAAGGGAACCCTTAAACTGTTTCGTAATAGATTATGCTTCCAGGGCTCTAATGGTTATGTTTTTAACTTCCCCTTTAACCAGATTTCTGATCTTGCCATTCATGGTTCCCGTACTATCATATTTTCAACTACGGATCAGGAATACTATGAACTAAAATCCAAAGCTCCCCGCAGCGGGCTTAAGTATTATGAATTATTCAAAGCGTTAACAGATAAACCTTCAATATATGAAAGAAAGGGCTGAACTATTGTGGATTTTTCTGCCGCCAACACTGCACTCTGGAACTTTATTATAGAATTTGGAACTCTTTCTGCCATTTTGCTCTTATCCAACTTCCTGGGCAGGAAGGTGGGTTTCATAAGAAAGAGTCTGATGCCTACAGCCGTACTTGCAGGCTTTATCACACTTATACTTAGAATAACAGGTGTAATAGATCTAAATGCACATTTCCTGGATACCATCACTTACCATACCATCGCCATCGGATTTATTGCCCTGTCCCTGCGTATTCCCGACAGCACAGCCAAAAAAGATGCAAACTTTCTGGACGGGCCTAAAAGCGGGGCCCTTATTGTCAGCACCTATCTTATGCAGGGTATACTGGGCATTATAATCTCCGCCGGCCTGGCCCTTACCTTCTTCCCGGGCCTTTTTAAAGCCGCCGGCATACTTCTGCCCATGGGCTACGGTCAGGGGCCGGGACAGGCCAATAACGTTGGTGTTACCTATGAACAGCTGGGTTTCGAAGGCGGACAGTCTTTCGGCCTTTCCATAGCTGCTGCAGGCTTTCTTTGCGCCTGTACTGTTGGCGTTCTTTATATTAATCTCATGCATAAACAAAAAAGAATCAACCTACAGGAGATTCGCGAGAAAACAGAAATGCTGACAGTAGAAGACTTTCAATCGGATAATGAGATCCCTGTCTCCCAGTCAGTGGATCGGTTATCCATCCAGATTGCCATGGTTATGATGGTTTATCTTATCACTTATCTGGTATCCCTGGGAATTACCAGTTTTTTAGACACTGCTGCCCCGGGGCTTGCTGCCCTGCTTTCCCCATTGATCTGGGGCTTTAACTTTATAATAGGTTCCCTGATGGCTATGCTGTTTCGTGCCTCCTTCCACTGGTTTACCAAGGCAAAGTGGATGCAAAGACAATATCCCAATAATTACCTGCTAAACCGGATTTCCGGATTTGCCTTCGATTATATGATCATAGCAGGCATTGCGGCTATAGACATACGGGACTTATCCGGGCTTTGGCTTCCCTTTTTCCTTATGGCGATTGCAGGAGGTTATGTAACCTTAATCTACCTTCAGTGGCTGTGTAAAAGACTTTATCCTGCTTATTATCATGAGGCATTCGTTTCCATGTACGGCATGCTAACCGGCACTATCAGTTCCGGGGTTATGCTGTTAAGAGAACTGGATCCTCAGTATAAAACCCCGGCAGCCAATAATCTGTTAAGCGGCAGCAGCTTTGCCATACTATTGGGGGCCCCTATG
>JAAZHD010000017.1 GCA_012510895.1 Clostridiales bacterium | reverse complement strand
CAATTCCTGTCTTTGTCCATTCATCTCCACCTGCTGCCTTGGCGGCTATAACTTCTTCCGTTAAAGTCGGTACTCCATCGACCATATTCCAATGGACACCCTCAAATCCGCTATAGAGCATGCGCACAACCTCAGGGTAAAGCAAAACATTAAGGAATGATAAAGCTCCGTCTATAGCCTTGGAAGCCGCTGATACAAAAATATAGTATGAGGGAAAGAAGCCGGTAACTTGTTTATAATCAGCAAATACAAGACAGGCTTCCGTAGGTATAGTAATCATACCGGCTAAAGTATGCGGATCTTCTGCCTTTTTTGCATTGTATAGATCAGCATGAGGCCAGCCCATTTCAGCTGCATACTGACCGGCTGCAGACTTGGCTTTGCGCTCATCATCAGTCATAGTAAAGCTGTCTGGGTCAAGTAGTCCTTTGTTATACAGAATGTTATAGAATCTCATATCCGACCAAAAAGGAGAACGTTCTAAGTCTGTATAACCGTTAATGAGCTTTCCGTCTTCAAATGCCTCCATATAAAGGTAGCTCCCAAATGTCCACAAATTAGTCATTGCTGGTTTTGAAAAACAACCATTAACATACCACTGATCAAATGATGAACCTGCAATTCCAGTTGCATAAACCTTTTTGCCATCTTCTGTTGTGGGATGATTTTTTACCATTTCTTCCAGCACAGCTATATAGTCATCCTGATTTTTCACCTCAGGCGCCCCAATCTCCTTATACCAGTCCCAACGCACATTATACCCGCGCCAGTTCTGTACCCCTCCATCTCTTAATTCAAGTCCTACATAATTCCCTAAAAAATACAGAGCATTATTTTTTCCACCGTAAAAAGCGCTGATTATTTCATTACGCTGCTTATAAGGTTCACCGTCTAAATGAGGATATTCATCATAGTAAGGCTTTAAATCAAGTGCTAGTTCAGCTTCAATAATATCCGGCAGTTTTGTTGTGTAATGAGAAAAAACAATGTCCGGTAAGTCGCTGCCTGCAAGTAGAATATTGAATTTGTCCTGGTCATAATAATGGTACTCAGCAATCTCAACGTTAGCCAGCCTGAGTACTTCCTGCCATGTGTCTGTCTCATACCACATACAGGGTGTTGTCTGCAAACTTGAAGTGCTTCCTATTGAGATCTTAATTGGTTCGGAATCTGCTGTTTTTTCATCCGGTACTTTCGTGGCTTCATCGGTAGGGGCAGCTGTAGGATTTGTTGTTCCTGAATCCCCAGCACATCCTGTGAACAAAGCCAAAAGCATTATAACCGTAAAAACAGCTATCATAAGTCTCTTGGTTTTCAATTTGACTCCCCCTTTTATTATTCTATTGCATATTGCTGTGTTACAATTAGTATATTTTTTACAAATTAATTAATCAATGAACTATCCTATAAGCTTTTTTGTATGATTTGTATTAAATCTTAAATTCCAATAAACTGCAGTGTGGAATTGTTATATTTTTATGAGATTTTTGCTGGAATTATGCAATTAGCAAGCAATCTGTTTAAATCCTTCTTAATAACTAAACCTTAGTCTCCATTTTTATACAGCTGCTCCAATCCTTTGGCGGAGAAATAATTGTAAGACCGTATGCATCTCCATAATGTAATTTAAGCCGCTTATTTACATTGATCAGTCCTATTCCTCTGCTTCGTTTTTGCCTGCTTTCGGTTTTTTCTGAAGCCAAAGGTGCTGAAAACACTTCATTCAGCCTGGTCATTGTTTCATCATTAAAACCTATGCCGTTATCCATTACATAAATGTTTAATTTTTCTGATTCATAGGAAATTTGGATCTTAATACGCAAAGACTGACCTCGAACCATACCATGTTCACAGCTGTTTTCCAAAAGAGGCTGCAGAACAAAACGGGGTATCCTGATCGATTCGTTTGCCTCCATATCCAAGTCAGAATCAATTTCCATGCTCACCTGATTCCCTGTGCGTAGTCTCATTAAGCTAATATAGTTTTCTGAAAAATTAAGTTCCTCCCTCAAGGTCCAGTCAATTGTCCAGTCACTGAAGACAGGATGGAGCAATTCACTGAGCACAACCAGCATGTCTGAAACTTTCTCCGCTCCCGATAATGTAGCCATCCAGCGAATAGATGTAATTGAATTATAAATAAAATGGGGATTAATTTGGGCTTGAAGATTGCGAAATTCAAGCATCATCTTTTCCTGCTCATCTTTCTCTTTTTGTTTCAGCAAATCATTTATACTCCTAATCATGTGATTAAAATGCTTTTGCAACCTGTTTATTTCTTCAATATTTGAACTTTGATTGATATGAAAGGAAAGGTTACCCTTATATACCAGAGTCAGTCCTTCCGTAATCTGTTTAATAGGACGCGTAAAGCTGATAGCCCATACTGAATAAAGTATACATACTAGTAAAATGAATGCAGTACCGACAATATAAGAGATTTTCCGAAGCAGATTAATACTCTTATACTGAATGCTTGTGGGAGTCTGCTTGATCAGTATCCAATCGGGATTCTCGAGCTGATAGTAGATTATTTGATAATCTATGTCTTTAGCTGTTGTATAGCTGATGCTGCCATACTTGTTTTCTAGGTTGATTTTATAATAAAACTCGGGAATTACGCCTAACTTTGACATATTCCCTCCGGAAATCAAGGCGCCGGAACCGTCAAGCAGATACACACTGCTGTCTTCATCAGATAAATATGAAAAACTCTCACGTACGGATTCTTCTTTCACTGAAACCAGCATTATCAAATCCTTGCGCTTTCCTGGCTGTAAAGCATATGTTACTTTACGCAGACCGCATATCATAAGTTCATCGGCTGAAGCCTGATCGGTTGAAGTCGCAAGAGTAAATTCGCTCATGGGATATGTACCGAGCCAAACGGTTTTATGAGTGATTATGCTTTTTTTAACCACGTCATTATAAAAGGGATGTGAACTATCTTCCATAAAAAAGTTCCAGGTTCTTGATGCTCCGCACATGGTACCATCTTGGCGAAAGAAAAGTACAGCATTAAGATCCCTGGCAGAATAGAAATATGATTGTATTGCATCTAGAAAGGAAATCCTATCCATTGTTTTCTTAAGGAAATCATTGTTGCTGTATTCTGTGGTCAGATAGTTATAAACCGCATCTTCACTTTGCAAAAGCATTGCAGAAGTCATAGCTGACCCCAGTATTTCATTTAGTTTCATAGCTGTATAATTAAATCTTGATACAGTCTCACTTTCATTCTTTTGCTGAATCTGGGCTAAATGCAGCAGAGACGTAATCTGTACAGGTAAAAAATACCAACAGCTAAAAAATTAAGGAAACTGTAATTAATCGTGATTTTATAGTTTTGAATCTTATGGTCTTTAATAGTCTGGCAACTTGTTTTCTCTTCATTTGGCAACCCTCAGTTGATGCGGTGAAAGGCCTGTCTTTTGTTTGAAAAAACGTGAAAAGTAAGAAGCATCTGAAAAGCCACAAAGAGTTGATACTTTCTGTATGGAAAATTCACCTAAACCAATTAGTTCACAGGCTTTATCGATACGGACAAGGCCCAAATAATCTGAAAAACTGCATCCAACCATTTGTTTAAATAAAACAGAATAGTAATTGGGGCTTACACAAACCATAGATGCCATATCAGTAAGAGAAATATTCTGATCAATGTTCTCACGGATATAGCATATTGTATTAAGCATCTCCTTACAATAAATAGGATGCAGACAGGAGGAATCACCAAAAACAGTTGTCTCAAACAGCATGAAGGCATCTTTCGCTGATTCTGCCTCCGCCAGAGATATGCGCAGATGATTCAATAAATCATCAGACTTCTCGGTTTTATTTATGGTAATAAGATATAACTCAGCCAAAGAAAGTAAAGATTTCTCATACTTTTCTCTGCTAATCCCCAAGGATTCCTTTAAGGCATCAATATTTGAACTGAAAAGCAACTTATTTTTTTGATAATTCATAAGGGGTACCATTACCAGTATTCTTTCCTGCAAAAGTGTAATACAGTCATGCAGATCAAAAGTACCACGTTCTCCAGGTCTGTCTGCTTGTAAAACTGTTAAGCTGCTGGGATAAAAATATGAATTCCTTAATATTATTTGACCCTTATTGACCAGCTTGGCAAGCCTTTCATCAGAACCTTTTGTTTCACATATGACTATTCTGAGTTTGACATCAAGTACTTCATCTATATATGATAACAATTCCCTTATAACTAAATATATTTCATTGATATCATGTTCGTCAGTATGGGCCAGAGAAATAAAAAGCAGTTCATCATCAAAATATACATCCGATACCCTGAATGGATTTAAGCGCTTCTGAAAAATGCTTGTTATAGAGGACTTAAGAATTGATCGAACCTGTGAATCCCATAGAATTAAAATGCAATACTGTATATGCTTGTAATATTGTTCATGTTTTTCACATTCACTCAAGTACAGGTCACTGTCATGATGGAAAAATACAAAATCATAAAGCGGATTTGCCTTTCTCATATCGCCTGGCAAAGATGTTGTGTATGCAACTGAAACATAAATATCTTTTAAGTTGTTTAAGGCCTTTTTCAATACCTCATCAATGTCTTTCTGCACCATAGTTGCTTTTACCAGGTATCCTGTTATACCCATTTTCATCAACTGGTAAAGAGTATCAAAATCCTCAATGCAAGTAATAATAATAATCTCGCATACCTCTCCGCTTTCCCTAATTTTCCTGACCAACTCCACCCCGTCCATGCCGGGCATACAGAGATCGGTCAGCACAATATTGGGGCGGTGTATCTGATAAGCTTCCCATGCACTGACCCCGTCTTCGACTACAGCAACCACCTGCATACCATAGTCTTCCCATGGAACGGTTAGATTTAGCCCTACCCGGACAAGTAGTTCATCTTCAGCTATCATGACTTTATACGCAGGAGTTCTTTCTTCCAATAAACCCAATCCTTTCTTAATGCTTTTAATGGGATCAACTCTTTATCGACTGGAAGAACTGTATAGTCATCACTTATCAATATTACTTTTAATCTATAATTCAGAACCTATATGTAATTTTCCTCTTTTGATTCGTGTCTTTTTAATAT
>JAAZHD010000096.1 GCA_012510895.1 Clostridiales bacterium | reverse complement strand
GCTTTGCTCCCGCAGACGATCCTCAGCTTGTTGTCCTCTTTATGGTTGATGAACCTAAAGTTGCAGTGGATTTCGGAAG
This sequence comes from Clostridiales bacterium, assembly GCA_012510895.1. GTDB lineage: Bacteria > Bacillota > Clostridia > Caldicoprobacterales > DTU083 > JAAZHD01. Next base: position 3,679 of record JAAZHD010000096.1, on the reverse strand, counting down.
CGTAGTTGCTGCTCCTTACGTGAAAATGATACTGGAAGACAGCCTCCACTACCTGGGAGTAGAACCTGTTTTTGAGGAAGGCGAGGAACCGGAGCAGAAGATGGTAACCGTGCCTGACGTGACCGGAATGGCCCTGACAGATGCTGCCAGGACGCTGAAGGAAGAAAACTTAACATATCTGGCTGAAGAAACCGGAACCAACGTAGTAAAGCAGATGCCCCTGCCCGGAGCCGAGGTTCTGGAAAACACCACTGTTCTTTTATATACCGGAAGCGGAAGCTCTGAAGAAAACGGTGAAGAGAATCTGGTGGAAGTGCCTGATGTGCTCAGGAAATCCATCCGGGAGGCAAACAATATACTGACCACGGCAGGACTGAAGCTGAAGATAGAAGGCAGCGGGCTTGCGGTCAGGCAGGAGCCGGAAGCCGGAACCATGGTTGAACCGGGAACTGTGGTTACAGTTGAGTTTGAATTGCCTTAATCAAATAGACACAAAAAGTTTAAAATAAATAAGTTCACTTTTTCCCCTTTAAGCATTACAATAACAACCGTATATATAAACCGCATTAAGTAGGCAGAGTATGAAGTTTATAATTTCGTATATAATTACAAATGAAGAGACCGTAAAAGCCTGCTGATGCCGGCACTCGGGAGGGATAGGCATGAAACTGAAAGATATATTAAAGGAAGCAGAAGTTCTGAGGATTGACGGAGAACCGGATATTGAAATAAGCAGAATCTATTATGATTCCAGACAGGTAAAAGGCGGTTCCTTGTTTTTTTGTATAGAAGGATACAGGGCAGACGGCCATGACTATGCTGCATCGGCAGTGGAAAAGGGAGCGGCGGCCGTAGTGCTCAGGAAGGACATTCCCCTTCCTGAAGGGGTCACCAAAGTATTTGTTCCGGATACCCGGAAAGCCATGGGGCTCATAGCCTCGGCTTTTTACGGAAAACCCTCGGAAGACCTTCTTTTATTCGGGGTAACAGGCACCAACGGAAAAACTACCACTACATATATGATAAAATCCATCCTGGAACAGGCCGGTAAAAAAACCGGTCTTATCGGCACCATTGCCAATATGATAGGCAGCAGGATGATACCCGCAGAGCGCACCACCCCTGAATCCCCTGATCTACAGAAGCTCATGCGGGACATGGTCAATGAAAAGGTAAATGCCGCAGTCATGGAGGTTTCTTCCCATTCCCTGGCCCTTCACCGGGTCATCGGATGCACCTATGACATAGGCATTTTTACAAATTTAACCCAGGATCATCTGGATTTTCACGGCACCTTTGAGAACTACCTGGCTGCCAAGAAAAAACTCTTTGAGCAGAGCCGCCTGGCCATCATCAATGTGGACGATGAAAGCGGCCGGGAAATTCTAAAAGACCTGGAATGTCAGTATTTCACCTACGGCATCTATAAACCTGCTGATATCTATGCACGGGATATTGAAATCATGGTCGACGGTGTTTCTTTCAATCTGCATATTCTGGGCGGAAAGATAAGCATTGTGCTCAGCATTCCCGGAATTTTCAGCGTATACAATGCCCTGGCCGCAGCTGCAGCCTGCTATGCGGCAGGCATATCCCTTAAGGACATACAAAAGGGCCTCACCTCTATAAAAGGCGTACCGGGCCGTTTTGAAACCCTGGATACCGGCACCGGCTTTTCAATTATTCTGGACTACGCCCATACACCCGACGGCCTTGAAAATATATTAAAGACCGCAAGGGGCTTAACCGACGGAAGGCTTGTAACCCTGTTCGGCTGCGGAGGGGACAGGGATGCGGCAAAGCGCCCCATGATGGGGGAAGTGGCAGGCAGATATTCTGACCTTTGCATCATCACTTCTGACAATCCCAGGTATGAAGATCCTGTAAAGATCATAGAAGACATTCTTCCGGGAATAGCAAAGACCCACTGCCCCTACAAGGTCATAGTGGACCGGAGGGAAGCCATAGAGTATGCGATTAAAAATGCCCGGGAAAACGACCTGATAATTCTGGCAGGCAAGGGCCATGAAACCTATCAGATCATCAAGGGGGATACCTATCCTTTTGATGAAAAGGAAATCGTAGCCCAAATACTTGGAAGGGAGAAAGTCTGATTGAAATCCTTTAGAGTTGAACAAATAGCCCATGCCGTAGGAGGGCGGATTATAAAGCGGGGTTACCCCGATCCTGACGTGCTTATCGAGGGAGTGTCAACTGATACGCGGACTATCAGGCGGGGCGACATCTTTATTCCCCTCATAGGGGAGAAATTTGACGGACATGATTTTCTTCAGGAGGCAGCAGACAAGGGTGCTGTTGCTGTAATGACACAGAAACTTAATATACCATTGCCGGATGATTTACATACAATAGCTGTAGACAACACTTTGAAAGCCCTTCAGGTACTGGCTGAGAAGTATCTCAGATCTTTCCGCGTTCCCGTTGTGGCCGTAACCGGCAGTACCGGAAAGACCACCACAAAGGAAATGATCTCTTATGTGCTTCGTCAAGGCTACCTGGTGCACAAGACCGAGGGCAATTACAACAATGAAATAGGACTGCCCTTAACCATACTTAATATGGAGCCCTATCACAGCATGGCAGTATTTGAAATGGGCATGAGCGGGTTTGGGGAAATCCGCCGTCTTGCTGAAATTGCCCCTCCCGATGCGGTGGTTTTTACCAACATTGGTGTATCCCATCTGGAGAAGCTGGGCAGCCGTGAAAACATCTGGAGGGCTAAGTCTGAAATATTGGAAAATCTCGATTATAAATGCGTTGTGTTCCTGAATGAAGATGATGATATTCTTCGAAGAGAGGGAAAACGGATGATTGAAAAGAAAGTTCCCTATAAGGTGGTGCGATACGGTACCACCGGCGAGCCGGATTATCTTGCCGAGAATATCCGCGTCGAAGAAAACGGTGTAAGGTACACTCTGCGCATAGACGGACAAAGCCATATTATAACGCTGAATATACCGGGAAGGCATAATGTGCTGAACAGCCTGGCAGCCATAGCAGTCGGCAGGCTTTTCGGCATCGGCATGGAAGGCATAAAAAGAGGGCTCTCAAACATTAAAGGGGGAAACATGCGTCTTGACATATTCAATGTGCATTACTATTCCGAAAGCGATTTTGCTAAGCTGCCCCCTGACTATGAATCTGGTAAATTTGATGAGCGGATTAAGGTAATTGATGATGCCTACAACGCCAGCCCCGATTCGGTTAAGGCAGCCCTTGACGTACTCCGGGATATGGAAGGAAGGCGGAAAGTGGCTATACTGGGGGATATGCTGGAGCTGGGGGAGGACTACTCAAAGGAGGCTCACAAAGAGATAGGCGGCTATGCGGTTGAGGCCGGAGTTCATGTTTTAATTGCCGTTGGAAATTATTCAGCCTGTGTAAAGGAAGGGGCCCTGGAAAAAGGAATGGATGAAAGAATGGTCCTGACTGAAAACAGCAATAAGGATGTATTAAGCTGGCTGGATGAGAATATCATGCCCGGGGACAGGATTCTGGTCAAGGGTTCGCGGGGAATGCATATGGAGGAAATTGTTGAATACTTAAGGCAGGGGAGGATGTTCTTCTGATGAGACAGTTTGCGCTTACGATAATCATAGCTTTTTTAACCACCCTGCTTATGGGCAACCTGCTGATTCCCTGGCTGCGCAGACTCAAG
>JAAZHD010000095.1 GCA_012510895.1 Clostridiales bacterium | reverse complement strand
CCATGAGCTGCGATAATTCCGGCGCCTATTGCACAGATATCTGCCTGATTCAGTCTCACAAGGGATATCCCTGTAATGTCAGCTATCATTTCCGCCCAAACTTTGCTTTTCGCAGCACCGCCTGCGAGGATCAGCTGCTTCACCTTAATTCCGTTATTTGCGTAGTCCTCCAGGCCTCGTTTCACACCAAATGCCACGCCTTCCATTACAGCTCTGGCTAAATCAAAGCGGTCATGCTGCAGGGTAATGCCGGTAAATGCTCCCTTTGCATTTCGCACCCACAGGGGATAGGCAGCGCCGACAAGGTAGGGATAGAAGAAGAGATCCGGATCCTTTCTCTTTGCAGCTTCCAGATCCATCTCCCTGAAATCCTCCGGAACGAATTGATCTTTAAACCACTGCATGGAAGCACCGGACCCTACCAGAGAAGCCAATGCACCATACAGCCCTTCCACAGGATGTTTACCGGCTGCTATATAACTGCCTGTTACTATGGGCTTAGTTCCAATACCTAAAAGTACCCACGTGGTTCCGGCTGATAAAAGCATATCCCCATCGTTTACGGCACCGGCGCCTATAGCACCGCAGTACTGATCATGAGCACCGTTAAAAACCGGAATGCCCGGTCTTAACTTTAATTTAACAGCTGTATCCTTACTGAGCTCTCCGACTTTTGCTCCGGTTGGCAAGATGGGTGTCAATTCTTCTTCCCGTACTCCCGATGCATTTAATATCTTTGGATCCCAGCATCCTCTTTCTATGTTAAAAAGCTGACGCATTGCTGCATTAGTAGGATCTATGACGGCATTTCCTGTGAGAAAAAGATTAATGTATTCCAAGGTCGAAACAAAACGCACAGCGGAAGCAAATTCCGGCTGTTTTTTCATATGCATAATCTTTGCAGCATCCAAACTGGGACTTGCCCTCCAGCCGGTAGCTGCATATATGTATTCTGGGGATAATTTTTCCTCCAGCTCCGCGGCCTCCTCCCGGGCCCTGAAATCCATCCAGGTAAGCGCATTTCCGACTGGTTGATCATCTGCATTCAAAGCTACACAACTGGCTCCTTGGGTTGAAAGAGAAATGGCTTCAATATATTTGCCCAACCCGGTTTCCTTACGGTTTTCCTACAGGTTTTTCAGGGCTTCCTCAACTGCCGCAATAACCCCGTCCGTCCAGTCTTCAGCCCTTTGTTCAATATGGCTGCCGTTACTGATAAGCGGATATCCTTTACTGCCCGAAGCAGCCACCTTGCCTTCTTTTGTCAGTATAAGGGCTTTTGTTAACGTTGTTCCCACATCTATTCCCAATACATACATTTTCCGGTCTCCTCTTCTTCGTCCATGATCACAAATCTATTCTCTCAGTTTCTTCTTAAAGCAGCGCATATCAATGCACTGAACCCCGTTTTCAAAAATAGGTCCTGAATAATTATCAACAAAAAAACCTGGTATGGTGTGGCTGTAAACAAAACCGGAAGAAATGTAAAAGCCTTCTGTCCCTGAAGTTGTACCGACCAGCATGTATTCATAGTCTTCAGCAGCAATCTGCATCAGCCTTTTGAGAAAGGTTTTGCCGATTCCTTTGCCTTGAAATTCTTCTGCAACCGCAATGTTTTTCAGTTCACAGCCCCCATCTCCCAATGGATATATTACTGCTGCACCTATGGTCCCCTTTTCATTTTTCAGAATGTAAAGATCCCCGTCAGATAAATAGCGCATAATCATTCTTTCTTCAGGATCTGCCAATAACAGAAGACTCATATAATCATGCTTGTTGTTCTCAATTTTCTTTATCTCCATACCCTTTACCCTTCCTTAGCCCCGGTCAGTCGCCTTCTTTGCCGGCAGCTGAAATAATATAAAACCAGCTCCCGGCATCAGAAACTGCCGGGAACTGTAATAATTCAGATTAATAAAGATCCTTATTCTCAATGCCGTTATACCAGGAGCCAAAAGGCTTGGCAATGGCCTCGCTGACATAGCAGGTACCTTTACCCAACCTCATGATTGATGCAGGGCATTCCATTGAAATGGGACCGTACAGTTGAATTCGTGAGATCATCCTCTGCCAGGAATCTCCGCCGGGATTTACGAAATTATGTATCTCAAGCCGTTCCCGGGCATTAACAATATCTCTCGGGCCTATGGTGACTGCCCTTGGGGGGACTGCCCATACATCTCCGGATGCTCCCATAGGTGCAAACAAGGAATTTTCACATATGGTCAACGGACACTGGGTTGTTAGACGGGAACCGATTTTTAGGAACTCTTCCAGGGAATCTGCCTGGAACTCCTTAACCCCCGGATCTATAAAAGCAGTGTGTCCCGGCCATCCTGTGGCAGAATATACCATATCCGCTCCGCCTTCGCCGACTTCTTCTATGATATTGGAATAGACATCATCACCCTTATTCTCATTAGTGAATACATGCCATTGCTCTATGGGCGGACGTAAATCTTCCCGGATTTTCATGTAAAAATGATTTATGAATGAATAGCCCAGGCCGGCACCATAGGTTAAAGGCGCTACATTACCATCCTCATCAGCCCACTCATCCATGGCAAATGCGTGTACATTCCGGCAATTTACACTATATCTGTTTATCATTTCTGCCACTGCACCATAAATTGAAGGCCATTGGTTGGGGAAAATGGCAACAAACTTTTCGTCCCTTACATCACTTAAGTAGAACCTGTGGAAAATATCCTGCACCATAATCATTGCCGGGTCCAGCACTACCTTGACACTATACCCGTATTCATTGGTATATTCCATGTCCTCCCTCTTAATGTTCCGTACCCTCTCCAGCATTTCCACATCCCTTGAAGGCAGCCAGGATGCAGGTGTAAATTTAAATTCCCTACTCATCTTTAGAACCACCTTTCCATAAAATTTATTCTATATAATACTCCATATGATACAACATCAGATACGTTAACCGGATATGTGCGCCCCGCACCAGCGCAGCAAAAACAAGGCCAGTGCCTTGCAGTGGTCATGAAATTCTTTTTGATCCACAAATTCATCATACTGGTGGGCACCGCCGTAAAGTTGAAAGTCTCTGATTATGCCAAAGCTGAAACTTACGGGTGAACCATACTTTAAGAATACGGATAAATCCGACAGACATGCGCCTGAAATCTTGACCGGCCTGTTAACAATTTCTTCTGCTGCCTTTTTCATTGTCTGTAAGGTTTCATCTTCATCAGGCAGAGACAGGCAGTGAAAATATCTTGATAATGGTTGGAAGCCTCCGGCCCTGACACCCATTTTTTCCAATCTGGGATTTGCGCGGTTCAATACTTCATTTAGTTCTTTTCGGATTTGTTCTTCAGATTGATTTGTATAGAATACAAAACTCATTTTACCAATATCCAGATTTGAACCAAGGCCGCCGTCTCCTGCCAGAAACTCATAAAAACGAAAAGCTGAACGCTCCATATCCGTTCCTGCAAAGTACCGATCCTGCCTTAATTCTTCATGGCGATTCTTAATAAACGGTTTTAACTCTTCCCGGATTACAAGAAGTGCATCTACTATCAGGGCAGAAGAATCCTGCGGCTGAAGAGCCTTAACTTCAATTCCCAAAACCTGGCCTCCCATGGAACAACTCCATATCTCATAATTGCCTCCGTCCATATTAACTATGGCATCCGGTTTGTGCTTCAGCCCGGCTGCCAAAGCTCCGTTGCCTCCGCCGTATTCTTCGTCGCAATAGGCCTCAAGAACAACATCGCTTTCCAATTCTATTCCGCATTCCTGGATGGCCTTTAATGCCATAATGGAACTTGCTATTCCGAATTTATTATCATTTGCGCCCCGGCCGTAAATGCGGCCGTCTTTGATTTCCCCTCCGAAAGGTTCCACACTCCACTGTGCAATATCGCCTACCGGCATTACATCGGTATGGGCCGCCAGCATGACTTTCTTCCTTGAACCGGGCGCATGGTAAATACCGCTGAAATTAGGCCGCCGGTCTGTACCTCTTCCGGGAAGATAGCCTGGGCTTTCCAAAACACCCGGAATCATGTCAGGGTAGTACTTTTCGGCTTTAAGGCCCATCTTACGATATTCGGTTAAAATGATTTCATCGCACTTATATTCGTCTCCATGGGTTGTATAATTAATAGATGGGATTTGAATAAGACGGGAAAGCAGGTTATCCAGTTCATCACTGTGCTGTTCAATGTAAGAGAGTACCTTTTGCTCCATATTTTTCATAAGAACTCAGACCCCTTTTAAATTTATATTTTACCCAAGAATAACCTGGACATTTGCTTCTCTTATTTCCTTTACCCGTTCAGGATCCGCTTTTTTATCGGTAATCAGTTTATTTATATCCTGCAAATCGCAGACATACATAAAGCCTTCTTTTCCAAGCTTGGAATGATCAGCAATTATAATGGTATCATTGGAACGTTCCATCATCATTCTGGCTACCATAACTTCTTCTGCGTGAATAGTGCTTACTCCCTCATCCACGCAAACACCGTCTATAGACAAAATAGCGTACTTGGCCTTATAACGTTTTAGCTGCTCCAATACATCATTTCCATATGTAAAGGAATGCTGGGCATTAATTTCCCCGCCAAGGAGAATCACTTTAAAAGTTGGACATGCCCCCAATTCAACCGCAATTGCCAGGGAATTGGTAACAATATTTAAATTTTTATGGTCTTTTAATGCTACAGCCGCATAATAAGTGGTGGTTCCTGAGTTCATAATAAGTGTGTCGCCGTCTTCTATTAAATCGGCGAGAGCATTGGCAATTCTTTTCTTTTCCGCTGCCATATGCTTCTTTTTTGCGAGCAACTCTCTATTGTAATGGTGAAAGGCTGTTTGGATGGCACCGCCCTGAATGCGCTCCAAATAACCGTCTCTTTCCAGCGCATTTAAGTCGCTGCGCATGGAATCCATAGATGTGGTTAGATCTTTACTGAGCTGTGATACCCGTTCATGTCCTTTTTTATTAAGGATTTCAATTATTTTGCTCCTGCGGGCATCAATCTTAAGTTCTTCCGAAGCCATTCCTCGCCCTCCACCGGAATAATCTGATTTTG
>JAAZHD010000016.1 GCA_012510895.1 Clostridiales bacterium | reverse complement strand
GGATTATCTATGCTCTCATTGATTACAGGCCGACAAATAACCCAAATATAAAAAACAAACAAAACGAAACTCCGGATTTTATAGTTGCAAGTTATTCATATATCCGCGCAAAAACCTCTCTGGAGCCCTACCAGGTATGGCTTTCCAAGGCGGATGGAGCGACCAGCGAAGAAATATATAAGGATATTGAGGAAAAGGAAATAAAACTTGTTTCCATAAAAGATACAGATCAAACAATCATAAAGATGAAAAATGATCCCATGGTACAAGGTACAAATGGTGTACTATCGCTTGGATTTATTGTAACTATAGTTGTCTGTATGGCAGGATTTATGATCTATTGGATATTGTCTATACACAGTCGTGCATTAAACTTTGGTATCTTTCGTGCCATAGGTCTTTCCAGGAATAAGGTTATCGGTATGCTGGCTTCTGAACAGATATTAATATCAGGCCTGTCTATAGTAATGGGGATTGTTACGGGCATTGTATCAAGCAAACTGTTTGTACCATTGTTACAAATAGCCAATAATGCGGAAAATCAGGTTCCACCCTTCCATGTGGTTTCAGACCCTGTAGATTTTATCAGGCTATTTGCAATTGTATTCTTTATGCTGGCAGCCGGAATCACTGTCTTGGGCTTCTTGATTTCCAAGATAAGAATTGCCCAAGTTATTAAGCTTGGCGAGGACTAAAGGGAGGGGATGGTAGACAAATGATCAGAACGGAGAATTTATCCCGGCAATTTCAATCCGGCAGAGAAGTTATACATGCACTGCGAGATATTAATATTCAGATAAATCCAGGCACCCTAACCATATTACGCGGCAGATCCGGATCCGGAAAAACAACCCTGATAAACTTATTAGGTGCTTTGGACAAACCAACCGAAGGAAAAATCTTCTTTATGGATCAGGATATTACCAAATTATCAGAAGTAAAAAAGGACCTTTTACGAAAAAACAATATGGGGTTTATATTCCAGTCAATAGCCCTCATGCCTCTCATGACAGCGTATGAAAATGTTGAATTTGGATTGAGAGTTGCCGGCTATGATAAAGAAAAAAGGAAAAAGAGGGCTGAAGCCTGTCTGACCATGGTCGGTTTACAAAACAGAATGCATCATCGCCCTCAGGAATTATCAGGCGGAGAACAACAGCGGGTAGCTATAGCAAGAGCTATAGCGCATAAGCCTAAAGTAGTTTTTGCAGATGAACCAACAGCAGAGTTGGATACCAATATGGGTTTACAGGTTGTTAAAGTATTAAAGGATCTGGTAGAAGAGGAAGGTTTGACAGTTGTAATGTCAACCCATGATCCAAGCATGATAGATATTGCAGATTGTGTATACACTCTGGAAGATGGAGTTATAGTGGACATTGCGGAATAAAAAAAGCTTTATAAAGGGCGGATGGGAGGATGAAAACTCCAATGATTGTTTGTGATAATCTGGTGAAGATTTATAAAACAGCTGATTTAGAAGTTGTAGCCCTGCAAGGTTTAGATCTGACTGTAGAGGAAGGGGAACTTATGGCCATAATTGGCAACAGCGGCAGCGGTAAATCTACCCTTCTTAATATGCTTGGTGGTTTGGATCGACCGTCCGCAGGTACTTTAATGGTTAACGGTATTGATTTATTAAAACTCAGTGATAAAGAATTGGTGAAATACAAAAGGGAAACTGTCGGCTTCGTTTGGCAGAATAATGCCAGAAATCTTATACCTTACCTGACAGCTCAGGAAAATGTGGAAATGCCCATGATTTTCACCGACCGCGCAAGAAGAGAGCGGGCCAGAGAACTACTGGATATGGTAGGTCTTTCACACAGGCGTAACAGCAAACTCAGTCAATTGTCAGGTGGAGAACAGCAAAGGGTTGCGATAGCTATTGCTCTGGCTAATAATCCAAAAGTTTTACTGGCTGATGAACCTACCGGTGCAGTTGATACAAGAACTGCACAACAAATTTTAGATGTATTCCGTGAGTTCAACCGTACTTATGGAGTTACAATCGTAATTGTAACACATGATCGGCAGCTGTCTAGGATGGTAGATCGGGTAGTAGCTATAAGAGACGGAAGAACAAGCAGTGAGTTTATACGTAGAAGGTATGCAGAGGAAATAGCAGAATTAACCCAGACTTTAGGTGATTCTTCTGTCGGAGAGAGCTCGATGTATGAAGAAACCCATGAAGAATTAGCAGTATTGGATAGGAGCGGCAGACTACAGATTCCAAAAGAGTATTTGGAAGTACTAGGACTTAAGGGCAGAGATAAGATTAAGGTCGAACTGGATGGAAAAAGAATTATCCTCCTTCCCCCGGAAGAGATTGTTGATGGTAAGAATTGACAAGCTTGAAAATGGAGAGATTGTATGAATATATTTGATATAATAGGACCTATAATGACAGGGCCGTCCAGCTCACATACAGCAGGTGCTGTAAAAATTGGACATGCTGCTTTGCGTTTATTTGGAAAAAAACCGGACAAAGCTATAATTCGACTATATAACTCATTTTCAAAAACCGGAAAAGGACATGGTACAGATAAAGCATTGATAGCAGGACTGCTGGGATTTGCACCGGATGATTCCCGTATATTTAATGCAATGGCAGAAGCTAAAAAAGCAGGTCTTGAAGCTTTTGTAGAATTTATGGGAGAAAACAACGCCTACCATGCCAATACAGCGGAAATTGTTCTTTATCACGACAGCGACAGTATGCGCATAATAGGAAAATCAATTGGCGGCGGAAGAATTGTTATTACTCAAGTAGATGAATATGAGACCGGATATACCGGCGAGTATCATGGATTAATGACCATTCATAAAGATGTGCCCGGAGTAGTTTCTCACGTTACCAGCAGTCTGGCAAAATTCGGTGTAAATATTGCTTTTATGCGGCTATACCGAAAGACAAGAGGATCCCAGGTAATGATGATCATTGATACGGATAATCCCATACCTGAGAAAGTACAGGATTTATTAAGCAAACATCCACAGATCGAAAAAGCAGCTATTTTAAATAAGAAATGAGGATGCTGATATGTTTTACAGACTTCAGCTTGATGATATAGTAAAAGAAGCAGAAAAACAGAAATGCAGTTTATCAGATTTGATAAAAGAGAGGGAATCCCTTGAGACAGGGATGACAATAGAAGAAATAACAAAAACCATGGAAGAAATGTATCAGGTTATGTGGGAGGATTACCACAGCGGCGTGGAGTCGGATAATCGTTCTATAAGCGGCTTAACCGGAGGCGAGGGATGGCGTCTTATGAACTATGTTAAAGAAAATGCCAACCATCCCGGAGGAATATATATAAAAGCTGCTGCCAGGGCAATGGGTGTTTCCAACACTAATGCATCCATGGGCCGAATTGTAGCCACACCGACTGCCGGCTCCTGTGGGATTATTCCCGGAGTATTGATTACCCTGGCAGAGGAATATGGAAAAAACAAAGATGATGTTGTGGACAGTTTGATTGTTGCTGCCTATATTGGGAAAGTGATTGCAGAAAATGCCAGTATATCCGGAGCTGAAGGGGGATGCCAGGCAGAATGCGGAAGTGCAGCAGCGATGGCGGCCGGAGCCGGAGTCCATATGCGTGGAGGAAGACCAAAACAGGTTGCTCAGGCAGCGGCTTTTGCATTAAAGGCAGTTATGGGACTTATATGTGATCCGGTAGCAGGTCTGGTTGAAAGTCCTTGCATTAAGCGTAATGGATTTGGTGCTGTTCAGGCCCTGCTTGCTATGGATATGGCATTAGCTGGAATAGAAAGTATTATTCCTCCGGATGAAGTTATTATCGCTATGGGCGAAGTAGGCCGTACAATGCCTGTCACATTGAAGGAAACGTCTGAAGGCGGAATTGCATCAACTCCTACCGGCAAACGGATAGCAGAATATTTGGAGAATGCAGGTTCAAATTGTTTACAGCAGTTTTTAATAAGGAATCAATGAATTTAATAAAAAATGATAAAACACTATAAATAGTTTAGAAGAAGAATGGGTGTAGGAAATGAAAAAAGCTTTGATTTTTGGCGGAGGAAATATTGGTCGTGGTTTTATTGCACAGCTGTTATTTCAATCCGGATACGAAATAGTCTTTCTTGATGTGAATAATGTGTTGATTGAAAGGTTTAACAAGGATCGAACTTATCCTATTCATTTGGTGTCCAATGAGAGCACCAATACCATCATTGTTCAGAATGTGAGAGCGGTTTACTCCAATGATATGCCGGCTGCAGCAGGTGAATTCATAGATGCTGATATCATATCGACAGCAGTTGGTGTGAATAACTTAGAAAAAATTGCTCCTGTAATGGCATTGGGATTACAATACAGGTGGAATTATAAAAATTTAAAACCTTTAAATATATTGGTTTGCGAAAATATGATTGGAGCAGATGAATATTTTCGCAGCTCGATTTCTACACATTTGAAAAATGAAGAGCAAAAATATCTTGAGGAAAAGGTTGGATTTGTGGAAACATCTATAGGACGGATGGTACCATCTGCAACTAATGCAGAATCCGATAACCCACTGGAGATCAGCGTCGAAGAGTATGACGAATTGCCGGTTGACAGAGACGGTTTCATAGGAGAAATACCGGAAATCAAAAACATGATTCCTTTTTCTCCCTTTGATTTTTATATTAAACGCAAAATATATATTCATAATATGGGACATGCTCTGGTAGCCTATTTGGGTAATCTTAAAGATTACACCTATATTTATCAGGCTGTAAATGATATCTTTATAAAAAGCGTCTTGCACGATGCATATAAAGATATTAATAATGCCATGTCGAAAGAGTATAATATGCCTATAGAACAGCTTGAAGTATACACAGCTGATTTGATTAGAAGATTTGGCAACAGAGCGCTTAAAGATACTGTTGAACGTGTTGCAAAAGATCCCAAAAGGAAGCTGTCTGCAAATGATCGATTCGTTGGTACTCTTAAACTGTGCAATAAACACAATATCTGTTCAGAAGCGATTTTACTGGGTATAGCAGCTGGTTTTCATTATAGAAATGAGAATGATGATACATCTATGGAGATACAGCACTTCATTCAGGATAATGGGATTAAACAAGCCGTTATCAATTTTACAGGCCTGCATGAGGAAGAACAGTATATAGAAGGTATTCTGACTTATTATGAAGAATTAAAGAATGAAAAATTCTTGGAGGGGTATTATGAAAAGGGGTATAGCTGTAGGCGGTAATATCACTGTAGATTATGTAAAAACAGTTGACTGTTATCCAAAACAAGGCAATCTTTCTACCATACTTTCCATAACCTATGCATTGGGCGGCGCTTTGCCCAATGTTCTGATAGATTTATCAAAAATGGATAATAAAATTCCTTTGCAGGCTATAGGGCTGGTAGGAAATGACAAGGACGGCAGCCATATAATCGACATTTTAAGACAATATAACATTAATACTGATTTAGTGAAACAAAATGACAGTTTCGGCACTTCCTTCAGTGATGTAATTACGGTGAAGGATACAGGGACGCGTACTTTCTTTCACTATAGAGGTACTAATCAGTTATTAAGTATAAATCATTTTGATTTTGACAGGATAAATGCAGATATACTTCATATTGGTTATGCTTTGCTCCTGGATGCCCTGGATGCTCCTGATGAGGAATATGGAGTAGTTATGGCCAGGCTTCTGGACAAAGCACAAAGACATGGGCTGAAGACTTCACTGGATGTAGTAAGCGAAAACAGCACAAGATTTGCCAAAATAGTTCCTCCCAGCTTGAAATACTGCAATTACCTCATAGTCAATGAAATAGAAGCTTCTCTGACTACTGGTATTCCGTTACGGAACAATAATGATGAGTTGATAAAAGGAAACATAAAAGACAGCTTAACCAAATTGATGGATTTAGGAGTAAACGAATTGGCCGTAATCCATGCACCCGAGGGTGGATACGCAATGGATAAAGAAAGAAACTATTACGAGCAAAATTCATTATCGCTTCCGAAGGGGTATATTAAGGGAACTGTGGGCGCAGGCGATGCTTTTTGTGCAGGTATTCTTTACAGTCTTTATAATGAGTGGAGTATAGATAAAGCACTTAAATTGGCAGTCGCAGCTGCTGCCAGCTGTTTGTCTGAAATGAATGCAACCGATGGAATGAAAAGCGTTTCAGAAATTGTATCATTGTATAAGGCAATGAGTGGAGATGATTTATAATCCAGTTATATAATGATAAATTGAAAGGAGACAACTATATGGAAAATAATCTTTTCCCCAAATCTCAACCTGAACTTGTGGGCGTTTCATCCAAACAAATTCTTTCATTTTTACAAAAAGCAGAGGATAATGCAATAATGCTGCATAGTCTGCTGATGATGCGTAAGGGGCATGTCATAGCTGAAGGCTATTATGCTCCCTTTACCAAAGATCAGAAACACAGAATGTATTCTGTCAGCAAAACTTTTGTAAGCACAGCCATCGGTTTGTTAGTTGATGAAGGACGCATATCCCTTGATGATAGAATATGCGATTATTTTAAGGATCAGCTTCCGGCCAATCCGCATCCTTATTTACTGAATACTCGGATCCGTGATTTGTTAATGATGGCTTCACCTTATACTACAAATACTTATCACCGATATGCTAAAGATTGGACATGGACCTTTTTCAATACAGAGCCCAGTCATCCTTCCGGTACCATATTCAGCTATAATACTTCTGCTACTTTTATACTAGATGTGTTGGTTGAAAGACTTACAGGAAAGCCATTTCTAGAATATATGAAGGACAAGATGCTAAGGGAGTTGGGTTTCAGCGAATCTGCCTGGTGCATTAAAGCTCCGGAGGGCTACTCTTGGGGCGGAAGCGGTGTAATATGCACTACCAGAGATTTGGCCAGGTTAGCCCTGGTATACATGAACAAAGGTAAAATAGGAGATAAGCGGTACATTTCTGAAGAGTATATCAAAGCTGCCTCATCAAAGCAAATCGATAATGCAATTACAGGCCACAGAGACATAATTCACGGCAATGGTTACGGTTATCAAATCTGGATTCTAAAGGACGGAGCATTTGCATTTTGCGGAATGGGGATGCAGCTGGCTATTTGCATACCAGAAAAAGAATTCCTTTTCATATGTACCGGAGACACCCAGGGATCACATCAACCCTATGCAGGCATAGTCGAGCTTTTATGGAGTGAGATAGTGGAAAACTTACATGACGAGCCATTGCCTAAAGATGATGCCGCTGCTGCTCAATTGGAAGAGAAGTTAAGCAGTCTTCACGTGGTAAATCCATTGCATGGGGAAACCACTTCTCCCATTATGAGCAAGGTTAACGGGAGCCGCTATGCTCTAAATCCTAATCCAATGGGAATTGAAACAATAAGTATTGAGTTTATTGACAACGAAGGTTTGCTCATTCTGGAAAAAGCTGATGGAGAGAGAAGAATTTCTTTCGGTATGGAGGATTATATAATGGGGCGGTTCCCTGAGACCCATTACTATGGAGACACTATAGGCAAGCCCAGCGGAGAGATGTATAAATGTATGGCAGTAGCTCGTTGGACTGAGGAGAATAAGCTGGTAATACGTTGCTATATTATAGACGATTATCTCGGAAATATGACAATTACGTTGGGATTTAAGGGAGATGAACTGGGAGTATATATGAGTAAAACTGCCGAATGGTTCCTGGATGAATATGACGGTTTTGCCGGCGGGCGTTTAATTGCCAAGGCTTAAGCTTTATTCTCTAAGTTCTCTTAATAACATGGACATAAAAATCTATGAATTTATGTAAGAAATAAAAAATAATATAGAAAGGTGAGAGAAAATGAATTTATTAACAACCATTAAGAATTCTCATATGGAGAATTTTTACCCGAAAGGCTGGGATCTTGAACGAATGGATGCTTGCTGTTCTCATCCGGCTGAAGCGATTTTTGAGAGACAAGATTTCTGGCATGAGGACTTTCGCCCAGTAATGTGCGATGACAATACCACACTGGGTGCAAAGATGGGACATGAAATTGCTCTTACCATTAAGCAGGCAAAAGACGAAGGGAAAAAGCTTATTATGATTCTGCCTGTAGGTCCAATGTCGATGTATGAATGGGCAGTTTACTTCTTGACCGAATGGAAAGTAGACTGTAAGCATGTTTATGGTTTCAATATGGATGAATGGAGTGATGAATCCGGTGTAACGCTGGATCCGAGTTCTCCGGGTGCTTTCCAGAATGCAATGGAAAAAGCCTTATACAATCCTCTTGGCTCACTTACCATACCAGAGGAGCAGAGAAACTTTGCCACTAAAGACAATCTTCCCACATATCCAGAAAAAATTGCTGAACTACGCGCAGAAGGGGCAAAACAAGTTACAGTTTTTGGTATCGGCAGGGTTTTCCATATTGCTTTCTGGGAACCGCATTTTGCTGAAGACTTTGGCAGTGTAGAAGAATGGAAGGCGCAGACTTACCGAATAGGGGCAAAATTGCATCCTCTGACATTGGAACAAAATGCTCTGACAAGCTTTAAAAGCAGAACAACCATGGTACCTGCCTTTGCAAACACCATCGGCCCTGGAATTTTCCTGAAATCCGACAAGATAATTGGCGGATGTGACGGATGCTATGAGAGAGGCATGATGTGGCAGGGCATGTCTCTATGGGTGACATTACGATACAGGCCTGATATATGGGTGCCGTCCAGTTTTATGCCTACTTTACCAGGGAAACTCTTTTTCATAAAGGATCTGGCAGGTCCGCTGTCTCCGGATTTAAAATAGCATTTTTGTATTGAATCATGAGAGTCCAAGTATCTGAAGATTTATGCAAACAAAAGTGAAAGGCAGGTTGTGTATAGTATGAATATATTAGCAGTAGGTTGTCATCCGGATGACCTGGAAATAGGCTGCGGCGGAACCTTGGCCAAATACAGCAAACTCGGACATAAGGTAGTAATGTGTCATGTGGCAAACGGGAATTTGGGGCATGTAATTATTGGCAAGGAAGAATTACGCGAAATTAGGGCAAGAGAAGCGAAAGAAAGTGCTGCAATTATTGGTGCAGAATCTGTGACTCTGGACGTAGGAGATCTGCATGTGGAATCGTCCAACAAAGAACTGGTGAAAAAAATGATAGAGGTCATTCGGTTTTATAAGCCCGATCTTATCATTACTCATAATCCGGATGATTATATGCGGGATCATGTGGAGACCAGCAAGCTTGTCTTCGATGCTTCATTTGGGTCCAGCATTCCGCATATGGAAACAAAATCTGAAGCTTATGGAAATATTGTTCCGATATTTTATATGGACACCCTGGCAGGTGTAGGCTTTTTACCTACAGAATATGTTGATATATCAGATACAATCGAGACTAAACTGAAAGCATTAAGTCAACACAGGAGCCAAATCGACTGGATGCTGGAGCATGATAAAATAGACTTTCTGGATTTTGTCAGGACCTGTTCTAAATTCAGAGGACTTCAATGCGGTGCAGCCTATGCCGAAGGATTCAGGCAATGCATGGCTTGGCCGCGGTTAAGAACGGAGAGATTACTGCCTTAAGCAAATTATATTTTTGATCGTTTAATTTGCATTTTTACCGATGTGGCATCTTATGCTGGTGTCACATCGGTATGTTTTCATTTTATTAGTTAGTATAATGTTATGTATGAAGGAGGTTCTGTCATTGAAAAAAGGAATTAATATCTGGTCTTTTAAAAATGGTATGACTGTCAGGGAATGTATAACCATGGCACAGGATGCCGGTTTTGAAGGAATAGAACTTAGTTTGGATGAAGCAGGAGAAGTTGCCTTGGACAGCAAAGAAAAAGATATTCTACAAATAAAAAAGGCAGCGGAAGATGCAGGAATTGATATTCCAAGCCTTGCTACCGGCTTGTATTGGTCTTATCCGATTACCAGTTCTGATCCGAAAATCAGGCAGAAATCCAAAGACATTGTTAAAAAACAATTAGAAATCGCAGCATTGTTAGGAGCCGATTGTATACTCGTTGTTCCCGGTGCAGTAGCTACACTTTCACCGGATAGTGAAGTAGTACCATATGATATAGCCTATGACCTTGCATATGAGGCTTTTGCCGAGTTAAAGGATGAAGCGGAATCTGTAAAAGTCAGCATCGGACTGGAAAATGTTTGGAACAAGTTTCTGTTGTCTCCCTTGGAAATGCGAGATTTTATAGATAAGATCAACAGTCCTTATGTTGGAGCTTATCTAGATGTTGGAAATATAATATACTCAGGGTATCCGGAACATTGGATTAGAATTCTGGGGAAAAGAATCAAGAAAGTTCATTTCAAAGATTTTAGAAGGGCTGTAGGAACACTTGAAGGTTTTGTAGATCTGCTGGCAGGAGATGTAAACTATCCTGAGGTAATGAAAGCATTCAAGGAAGTAGGTTATGAAGACTATGCTATAGCAGAAATGATACCTAACTACAAGCACTATACCAATCAGATTATATACAACACCTCCAGGTCAATGGATCAGATTTTAGGCAGGTAAAGGCTGTATATAAAACAATCCGTGAAAGGAGTCGGGTTAATTATGTTAAAAGTTGGATTGATTGGTATTGGTTTTATGGGAAGAGGCCACCTGGAGAATTATCTAAAACTTGAGTCCGAAGGTTATCCTATTAGATTAACTGCCATATGTGACATAGATGAAAACAAATTTAACAATATTTTCGTTCCGGGTAATATCGATATAGGCAATAAAAAGTATGATTTTTCGAAGTACAATCTGTATACTGATATCGATGAGATGCTGGAAAAAGAGAACTTAGACTATGTAGATATAGCCCTGCCGACTTATCTGCATGCGGAAGCGTCCATTAAAGCTCTAAATAAGGGTATCCATGTATTATGTGAAAAGCCTATGGCATTGAATGTAGAAGAGTGTAAAGCCATGATAGATGCTTCAGAAAAAAATAATAAAAAGCTTATGATAGCACAGTGCTTACGCTTTTTCCCTCAGTATGAATACCTGAAAGAATGCGTAGAAACCAAGAGGTTTGGAAGAGTAACCGGGGCATATTTCTTCCGTGGAGGAGCAACACCAAAATGGTCCTATAATAATTGGCTATTGAAAAAGGAGATATCCGGCGGCGCATTATTGGATCAGCATATACACGACGTTGACACAATAAACTGGATATTTGGGGTACCAAAGGCAGTTTCCACTATAGGTGCAAATGTTATTCCCGGCAGCGGCTATGACATTGTGTCAACACGATATATATATGATGGCAACAGCGTTATAACTGCAGAAGATGATTGGACATTGAATGGCGATTATGGATTCCAGATGCTGTTCCGTGTAAACTTTGAAAGAGGCAATATTATCTTTGAAAAGGGTAAACTGACAGTTAATCCGAATGACGGAGAATCATTCAATCCGGATTTGCCTGCGGAAGATGGTTATTACAGAGAGATTAAGTATTTTATAGATTCAATACTTAATGATAAACCCATTGATATTGTCAGCCCTTACAGCACTATGGAAACCATTCGAATTGCACAGGCAGAGATGGAATCGGCAGAAAAAAAGGGCGAGAAGGTACATTTATAACTGATGATCCATCCACTTCTGGTAGGCTTGATCCAATGAAGCTTTAGTTTGGTTATATTTTTCTTGTACGCTTAACATTCTATCAATATCTTTATACAATTCAGGATCAGTTAATTGCTCTTCCAACATTTTTACGGCTTCTTCCAGCGATTGAATTTTTTCTTCCAGATTTTCAAGGAGTTGTTGGTAGGCTCTGCGTTTTTGCCTTTCCTCCCGCTCCTTTTTTTTGTTTTCCTGTTTTCCGGTTTTTGTCATTCCAACAGGTGCTTTTTCTTTTAAAGATGCCATTATTTCCTCATTTCTCCGTTTTTCAAGAAAATCGTCATAATTACCCAGATACTCAGTTATACCGTTTTTCTCAAATAAAAATATACGGTCTACTATTTTATTCAAAAAATAACGATCATGAGAAATGATCAGCAGAGTCCCGTCATAATCTTCCAATGCCTGTTCCAGAACTTCTTTAGAAGGCAAATCAAGGTGATTTGTAGGGTCGTCCAGAAGCTTAAGATTATTGCCGGCGAGCATAAGTTTTGACAACATGACACGGCCTTTTTCGCCGCCGCTTAGTTGACTTATGGTTTTGTATACATCATCACCGGCAAAGAGAAACAGAGCCAATACATTTCTTATTTCTGTTTCTTTCAGATGAGGAAATGAGTTCCAAACCTCATCTATTACTGTTTGATCAGGATTAAGACTGGACTGTTCCTGATCATAATATCCAATATCCACTCCGGTGCCAATTTGAAAAGTTCCGGATATAGGTTTAAGCTGACCAAGAAGAATACGAAACAAGGTGGTTTTGCCAACCCCGTTTGGTCCGATAATTCCAATTCTATCACCTTTTTCTATATAAAAAGACACCTGATCAAATAAAACAATGTTATTAAAGGACATTTTTAATCCTTCTGCCCGAAGGACATCTCTCCCGGATTGTTTTTTGGAATGAAATGACATGCGAATATCTTTCATGAAAGCTGGTTTATCTACCGGTTTAATTTTATGCAATGCCCTCTGTCTGCTTTCTGCAGCCCGTATGCTGTTTTCCCGATTAAAAGAACGAAATCGTTTTATAATTTCTTCCTGTCTCCGAATTTCTTTTTGCTGCAACTCATATTCTTTTAACTGAATCTCTCTTCGCTGCTGCTTTTTCCTGTAGTATTGCGAATAGTTACCTTGATACATATTGGCGCTTTGGTTTTCAATCTCCAATATGAAATCACATATACTGTCCAGAAAATAACGATCATGAGATACCAAGATAATAGTACCGGTATAGTCCTTCAGGAAATTTTCCAACCACTGAACTGAATTCAAATCCAAATGATTTGTTGGCTCATCCAGTAAAAGAAGATTAGGTTTCATAAGAAGCAATTTGACTAGAGCAACCCTTGTTTTCTCACCTCCGCTGAGCTGCCAGATTGGTTGGTCAAACTCCTTGGAGGAGAACCCTAATCCTGCCAGTACGCCCTTCATATGGCTTTCATAACTATATCCCTCTATGTCGGCAAATTTTTCCAGTAGGGAACCATATTCCACGGATAGATCCTGGAACTCTTTTGAACTCATATCAGTATGCCTGGAGATTTGTTCTTCCAGGAAGCGTATGCGTTTTTCCATCTCAAATATATGAGTATAGACACTTAGAAGTTCATTCCATATGGTATTGGTTGTTTTTATCGCCTCATTTTGTCTCAAGTATCCAATGGTCAGACTTTTGGCCAAATAGATAGAACCACTGTCACAGGCCAAATCTCCGGTTATTAATTGGAGCAAGGTGGACTTGCCTGATCCGTTGGAACCCACTATGCCTATTCGAGCCCCTTCATTTATAGAAAATGATACCTCAGAAAGAACGTTATTTGCTCCAAACGACTTTGATATTTTTTCACAAGACAATAAAACCATAGTATTCTCCTTTTTCTGCTTTCATGATATTTTATCAGAAAAGGATAATATTGAAAAGTTGTGAACAAATTGACAGAGTATCAGGAAAAATAGTATACTATAATGGGAATATAGAAACGAAACCAATTGAAGGATTGGTTTTTCAGAGATTGGAGGGCTCGAAGTTGGCAAGAGAAAAGAATTATGTTTCTGAGGCAGTTATGCGGCGCATGCCCAAATACTACAGATATTTAACCGATCTTGAAAACAGCGGTGTAGAAAGGGTTTCATCCAAGGAATTAAGTCAGAGAATGGGCTTGACTGCTTCGCAAATACGTCAGGATTTTAATTGTTTCGGCGGTTTTGGGC
>JAAZHD010000613.1 GCA_012510895.1 Clostridiales bacterium | reverse complement strand
GTATTAGCAGTAAGCAATGGATTTACCAAATTATGCATGAAATTTAATGCTGCAATTTATATTTACTATATAAATATAAAATTGTAAATTAAAACATAAAATTGCATAGAGTAAAATTACTGTAGGGATAAATTGGAATATAGTTCCAAATAAATAGAAAAGAAGATGAAATCCTGTTAAAATATAGTTCTCAACAAAAAAATAACAGAAAAGGAGATCATCTTCTATGCACAATAGTATACAGCATTTTAATGAGTTTGGGGTAAAAAAGATTGAGGAAATAGTAAGAAATTTCGTAAGTGAGAAGAAGGACCTAGCTGATTTAGTACTAGGGCTTAGGGAGAGCCTCTTTGAGCTAGGCAGAAACATTGTAACAGAAGTCTTGGAGGATATGGATGAGTATTTACGTAACTGCGCTGTGAGGAAAAAAGACTGGGAGATTGTGAGGAAAGATGAAAATGGCCTACTGACGAGTTTCGGGACTATCCGATACAACAGAACATACTTCAAGCCAAAGGGAGAAGGTAGCCGCCGATATCTTGTTGATGAAATAGTAGGGATAGAACCACATGATAGAGTAAGTGCTGATGTGGTCATTAATGCTATTGATGAAGCTATAGACAACAGCTATAGAAAAGCTGGGGAACAAGCCTCTTATGTTGATAAACTTAGCAAGCAGGCAGTTATGAATAAAGTTCATCAGATTGAGGTGTGTGAGGCACCATTAAAAGAACAGGAGAAGAAAGAAGTACGGATTCTATACATCGAAGCTGATGAAGATCATGTAGCCTTGCAGCAGAAGGGCAAAAAAGAAGAGAATAAGAAAAAGCAAAGCATCTCTATGCCCAAGCTCGTATATGTTCACGAAGGTATCGATGGTGAAAAAAGCACTCCTAAAAGGAAAGTACTTAAGAATGTCAGATACTTTGGCGGGGATCAAAACACTGAGGAATTATGGCTTCAAGTAGCCCAATATATAGATAAGCAGTATAAGGAAGAAACAATAGAAACGATATATATTTCTGGTGATGGAGCCTCGTGGATCCGAAAGGGACTTGAATGGATCAACAAAAGTAAATTTGTATTGGATAACTATCACCTGAACAAGTATGTCACAGCAGCTACAGCGCATCTAAATGACGAGGCAATGTACCATGCAGTAAGGGATGCACTGGATTGGCCGGATAAGGAAATGCTAAAAAGAGTATTTAAGAGAATCTTAGAGCTAACTGATTCCGAGAGTAAGAAAGAAGCTGTAAGAAACGCAAGAAGGTATATGCTTAACAATTGGGATGGCATAGAGATAAAGGCGGAAAAGGGTCACGAAATCATTGGTTGCAGTGCTGAAGGGCACGTAAGTCATGTATTTTCAGATAGATTAAGTAGCAGGCCAAAAGGCTGGTCTAAGCTGGGAGCAGCTCAGATGTCGAAACTCAGAATATATAAAAAAAATGGCGGTAAAGTATATGACTTGGTAATGGCACAAAAAGTAAAAGAGCAAAACGAGAAAAAAGTTCAGGTGCAAGAGCGGATAATAAAAAGCCTGAGAAACTCATCAATAAAGTATGAAAACATACTAAATACAAGGATTACAGCTATAGATAAAGGCCATAAAACAGGTTTATATAAAGAACTGAGAAACATAATCGGTAGATGTGGGTGAAGAGGTAGGAATGGCGAAGCGAACCCTTTACAATAAGAGGGACCCATATGGTATAATGTAAAAAGTGGCAGCCTAATACTCCAGAGTACTGCTACAGTGGTGGGGTGCCGCCCAGGCTGACAAACTATATGGGAGATGCTTGTTGTCAAGGGCATTCCGGAAATACGCGATATCAGGATGATTCTTTGCTTCTTTTCCCTACAGTAAATTAACGCTATCCTCAATTGTAATCCTCCTGGAAAATCCATGGCAAATAATATAAAATTAATACTGAAAACCTATAGCTGCCGTAAGCTACGTTAACCAGCATTAGTAT
>JAAZHD010000094.1 GCA_012510895.1 Clostridiales bacterium | reverse complement strand
TTTTACGTTGATACTTTGATGGATATCCTCACGGGGTATGAACAGGAATTGAGTTATAAGCTCTTTACTGACGAAGAGCTTAATGAAGGATATTATATCAAGTTTAACGTTGATGCAATACTCCGGGCTGATCAGAAAACCAGGTATGAGGGATACAGGACAGCAATACAGAGTGGTTTCCTTACACCTAATGAAGTCAGGGAACTGGAAGAAAAACCACCTCTGCAAGGTGGGGATAGGCTGCTTGTAAATGGAAACATGATGCCTATTGAAATGGCCGGAGAGCAGTATAAAAAGAAAGGTGGTGAGAGTGATGAACAATAAAAATAAGAAATTCTGGGCATTTAAAGCTATTGATGAAAAGACTGGAGAGTTATTGCTGTATGAAGAGATTGCAAATTATACATGGTATGGAGATGAGATAACACCTAAACAGTTTAAATTAGAGCTTGATGCTCTGGGGGATATCAAGTATTTAAATATATATTTTAATAGCCCAGGTGGAGATGTCTTTGCTGGACATAGTATTTTTACAATATTGAAAAGGCATCCTGCATATAAGATAGGCTATATAGATGGAGTTGCTGCTAGTATTGCATCTTTGGTTGCAATGGCTTGCGATAAAATTATTATGTATCCAAACACAATGATGATGATTCATCTACCCTGGACCAGAGGGGAAGGAAATGCGATTTATTTCAGGAAGTTAGCTGAAGATTTAGATAAAGTTGGAGAAAGTATGATAGCAGCATATAAGCAAAAAACAGGACTTGATGAAGATAAAATAAGAAAAATTATGGAAACAGAGTCTTGGTTTACTGCCAAGGATTGCCTAGAACTTGGTTTTGCTGATGAAATAGATACTTCAAAACAAGTTGCCGCGTGCATATCTGAAAAATATCTAGCAATGTATAAAAATATTCCAGAAATATTGAAAAAACCTCCCGAGGAGGTGAAGAATCAAGAGGAAGAATTACTAAAACAAAAAATACTAATCGAGTTGGAGCTGTAAAAGGCTCTTTTTCATTTCACAAAAATTAAAAGGAGTTGATAGATATGACTAAAGAAATGCGTGCTCTTTTACAATCCCTGGAGGACCAGAAGGCAAAAGTTAGAGCTTTACTGGCTGAGGATAAGGTGAAAGAGGCAGAAGAAATGATGAAAGAGGTAAGGGCCCTGCAGAAGAAAATAGACCTGCAGAAAGAAATTGAGGCTCTGGAGGACGCAGATTTTGATTTAGATGAGGGTCAGGTAGTGAAAGCCAATGTTGATAAGGACTTGAATGAGGAGTATAAGAAGGTATTTTTAAAAGGACTTCGCCGGCAGAGGATTACAGCAGAAGATCAGAGCATTATAAGAGAATATAATCATTCTATACGTGCAGTAATGCATGAGGGTGGTGTAACAGGTATTCCGGGTGGAGACACTTCTCTTATAGTGCCAGAGGACATTCAGACAAAGATAAATGAAATTCAGCGGCAGCTGAATGATTTATCTCAGTACATTACCGTGGAAACCGTGAATACCCTTTCCGGTTCCAGAGTACTGGAAGCAGATAATGCAATGACTCCTTTCCAGGTTGTAGCGGAGTATGGTGAAATAGGAGAAATTGATAATCCTAAATTTAGGCCTGTTAACTATAACCTGGTAAAACGTGCCGGATATCTTCCTATTACAAACGAGCTTCTGGCAGATACTGATCAGAACATCCTAAATTATGTTGCTAACTGGATTGCTAGGAAACATGTTGTAACTAAGAACTTATTAATTGTTGACCTGCTTACCAGCTTGACCCCTGTTGCGTTGTCAGATATTGACGCAATTAAAAAAGTACTGAATGTTGACCTGGACCCTGCTATTAGCCTGAATGCAACTATCATAACTAATCAGGATGGTTACCACTGGCTGGATACTCAAAAAGACCAGGATGGCCGGTATCTACTGACTGATGATATTACCCAGCCCGGCCGGAAGTTATTCAAGGGTCGTCCAGTTGCAGTAATCTCTAATCAACACCTGCCAACTGTTAATGATAAAGCACCTATTTTTATAGGTAACGGTAAGCAGTTTGCGGTATTGTTTACCCGTGGTGTGTATGAGCTGGCTTCTACTAAAGAAGGCGGCGATGCATGGCGGCGTGACACAACTGAATTAAGAACTATTACCCGTGATGACCTGGTTGAGTGGGATACTAAAGCAATGGTATATGGGGAACTTGATCTCACTCCGGATCCCCCTCAGGATCCCACGGATCCCACGGATCCCACTCAGGATTCCACTCCGGTGATATAGTATGGCTAAATTAAAAGTATTAAGTAAGTTTCGAGATGCAGAAACCGGGGAATTACGGAAACCAGGAAATACATTTGAAGCAAGCGAAAAAAGGGCAAAGGTGTTACTTGCCGCGGGCGTTGTTGAAATAGTAAAAGAAAAGCCACGGCCCACAACTCAAAAGACTACTGAAAAGAAAAAGAGTGAAAAGAAATAGAGAGGGCTGGCCCCTCTCTCCCTTTGTAAAGGGGTGATGATATGATCGTAGATTTGGAAGAGACGAAACAGTACCTCAGAATAGACGATAATGAAAGTGATGTATTACTTAATTCTCTCATAAATGCAGCAGAGGAATATTTGAAGAATGCAACAGGACATGAATTTGATGAATCAAATCACCTGGCCAGAATATTTTGTTGGGTATTAATTTCTGATTGGTATGAAAATAGGGAATATATCGGAAAGGCAAGCGACAAGATAAGGCCTATTATAGAAAGTATGCTGGCTCAGCTAAAATATTGTTATGAATCTGAGAAGGAGACAGAAGA
>JAAZHD010000093.1 GCA_012510895.1 Clostridiales bacterium | reverse complement strand
GGACATAGGTAAATGAAATTTCTACGCCGTCTGAGCTTACTCCTGTGAACTGATCACCCTTTATCGCATACCATTTCGGGCAATCCTTTGGAAAATCAGCTGATTCGCCGCCGGTCAGAAGCGAAGGTTTTGATGCTCCTTCTTCCACGCCAATTGCACCGTCCTCACCGCTTATTGCAATTTTATAAGCAATACTTGATCCGTCATCTTCCACGGCATAGATCTGAGCGACATAACCGAAAGATGTTTTATAATATTCCGAATAAAAGGTTTCTTTTCCATCTATGAATGATGTACATTTCAGCGAATCTGCCGTCTTGTCGTATATGCCTTGCAGCTCCAGTTCTTTGCCTTCTTCATTTTTATACTTAATACTGTACTGATTTCCATCTTCACTGTACTTAATATCTTTAATACCTAGTATTCCCAGTGCAGAAGCAGCAGCTGTCTCGCCCACCCCGAGACTGGATGCAGGAACCATGGCTAAATCTATCATAAATAAACCAAGAAAGGACAATGAATCCATAGCTGTATCAGGGTTGCTTGCCAATGCATCAGAAATTTTGGTGATCACTTCGCCTTTGGCATTAGTATAATTGGTAAATGATTCTGAAGCGGTGGCAGGCGAGCCGGGACTGTCTGAACCTGTATTATCCGGTTTTTCCGTTTCAGTTTGCTTCTGTTCTTCCGGCTGTTCGGTTGCTTCTGATTTACCTTCGCTATCAGGCTTATTATCTCCAGAAGTAACATTCTTTCCGCCGCAGCCGACAAGCAGCATCACAGCCAAAATGATTGCAATCAATCTGTATAATAACTTGACAGGGCCCCTGGTTTTTTTAATAAGCATTTAACATTAACCTCCTTAGACTATAGACTGTTTCTTGCAGCTAAATGATTAATAACATGCTTTCTTTTTCTACATAACTTCACATCCTCTTTCCATGCAAATTTAGTAAAAAACAGGTAAATAGTGACTTGAAAGAAAGTTAAGTATTGAATATGACTATATTATCATTTTATATATAGTCCTGCTGAGTGAATAGTTGGAATATACTCATATTTAGTAACCATAATGTTATTTTTGCAATAAAAAACAGGCCTGTCCCGGCCTGATGAATACTATCATATTCCCTTGTTATGTTTTATTTTACCGCATTCTTGTATTCGGGAGGGCTTACACCGACTTTCTTTTTAAACAGCCTTGCAGAATAACCATTGTAATTCATATTGCATACTGCAAAAGCCTGAGAGACAGAGAGATTGGTATCTCTGAGAATCTCCTTCAGTTTGCTGATTTTATAATCAATGTAATACTCATAAGGAGTCATGCCTGTATGCTTTTTAAATAGTTTCGTAAAATGAGATTTGCTCAGATAAGCTGCCTTTGCAACTTTTTCAGCATCAAAAGGCTCCTTCCAATGGGTTCTAATGTAGTGTTTGCCGCGTACAATTTCTGCCTTGCCCTTATATACGGTTTTAAAGATGAAAACTGCCGCAAAGTATTCTGTTCTGCCTTCATTATTAACCAATGGGAAACATGTGATGTCTGAAATTATAGTTTTGAGGTCCCTTTCCTCTACATCATAGTACCGCATCATATCATCATAGGATGCAGTGAAATCGATAAGATGAACAGTTTTGCCTTTTAATACCTGTCTGATTTGTTCTGTGGCGCCAATTTCCTGTACAATGGGATCTTCAAAAACATTATACTTTCCTATATGTGCTTCTCTGCTTTTTATTCCAATCATCCTAAGAGCCGCATCATTAATCATTCTTGCCGTACCGTCATGAGAAAAAATCTGAATGGGATAGGGAAAAGACTCAAACAACCTATAAAATAATTCCTGCTCGTCAAATTTTTGCATCAGACTATCGGGTATTCCGTCTCGAGTGTTCTCATCATAATAACTCATGGATATACCTCATTTCAAATGCATTTTAAGAAAGGTAATCATTCCTTTTAATATAAGTCACTTATTAAATTGATGATTCCGGATTGCTTTTATTAAAATTATATATGAATATAAAGCTATTTACCATATAAAACTAAAAATATGCAATGACCATATATTAGAAATTTTGTTTGCTGCATTGATTGAATATGTTCATTTATTTATACTTAGATTATGGCATATAATCGGGGAGGTTAAAGATATGAAAAGAATATCACTGAACGGTGAGTATATTCTGCGTTTTGCAGATGAACAGAAGAATCCTTCCGGATTGGAAGGAATGCAGTCAATTCCTTCAAAAGTACCCGGTAATGTAGAAATTGATTTAATGAACGCCGGTATACTGCCTGATATTTATTTTGGGAATAATGTCAAGCTGCTAAGACAATATGAATTCTACCGCTGGCGTTACGAAAAAACCTTTATCGCTCCTATGCTGGAAGAAGGCCAGCGTGCTTTTCTTCACTTCGGCGGGGTGGATTGCATTGCATTGTACGAATTGAATGGCAATAAGTTTGCAGAAAGTGATAATGCACTGATAGATCACAGATTTGATGTAACAGATTTGCTTCTGGATGGGGAAAACCATTTGGCTGTTGATATTAAATCGCCTATTCTCCATGCCGCAAAACTCAAGTATGATGCTTACTCCAAAGCCTTAATCGGCTGTTATGAGGCTTTGTTTGTGCGGAAAGCCCCTTCTGCCTATGGATGGGATATTATGCCGCGTACAGTGTCGGCCGGAATATGGCGGGACGTGGTCCTGGAAATTGAAGAACCTAACGAAATTGAGGATCTGAGCCTTTCCGCTGCATACATACGGGGAAATACAGCCTATATCGCATGCAGCTATCGGCTACACACTAATGTACATAATTATGAAGGCCTTTCACTCCGCATAACAGGCAGAATAAAAAATGAAGTTGAGTTTATTCATGAAACCCCTGTCAGATTTGTCAGCGGCAGGGCAGATTTTTATATTGAAAACCCGAAGCTATGGTGGCCCTTGGGTTATGGAGAGCCTAATGTATATGATATTACCGCTGAAGTGCTGTGCAAGGGCAAACCAATAGCGGAATATAAGACATCCATGGGGGTCAGAACAGTTAAACTCGATCGCACAGAAATTACCGATGCCCGGGGCGGTGAGTTCCGCTTTATTATAAATGGAGAACCTGTTTTCTGCAAAGGTTCCAACTGGGTACCCGCAGATGCTATGCACAGCCGTGACGCTTCCCGATACAAACGTATGCTGGAAATGTGGACAGATACCGGCAGCAATATATTAAGATGCTGGGGCGGCAATGTATATGAGGATCATGCGTTTTATGATTACTGCGACAGACACGGTATTATGGTATGGCAGGACTTTACCATGGCATGCGGGATGTATCCCATTGACGAAGAGTTTATGGCTGTAATGAGGCATGAAGCTGAGTCTGTTGTAACCAAATTGAGAAATCATCCATCCATTATACTATGGAGCGGTGACAACGAATGCGATGAGTCTATATTAGCAGCAAATCTTGATCCGTCAATCAATCGGATTACAAGGGAAGTGCTGCCCCAGGTAGTTAACAGATTGGACCCCTACCGTCCCTATCTGCCTTCCTCGCCCTATATATCCCCTGAGGTATATAGGCTCGGAAAGGGTGATCGTTCCAGGATGGTACCCTTGATGCCGGAACAGCATTTATGGGGACCAAGGGATTATTATAAATCCACCTTTTATACCCAGGCGACCTCCCATTTCACCAGCGAAACAGGTTATCATGGGTGCAATAATTTATCTTCAATTAAAAAATTAATAAGCCAGGAAAAACTATGGCCCTGGCAGGATAATGATGAATGGCTGACCCATGCCTCTGTAATGTACGGCCAGGACGGGCCCTATGCATATCGCATTAAGCTGATGGCCGATCAGATTCATGAAATGTTCGGGTTTGATCCGGACAACCTGGAGGACTTCATACTTGCTTCCCAGATTTCTCAGGCAGAAGCCAAAAAATTTTTCATCGAACTTACACGCTGCAAAAAATGGAGGCGCACCGGTGTGATCTGGTGGAATATGATTGACGGCTGGCCTCAGTTCTCTGATGCTGTCGTCAGTTATGATTTTGGGAAGAAGCTGGCATATCACTATATTAAGCGTTCACAACAGCCCATCTGCCTGATGATGTCAGAACCCGAAAGCTGGCATGTTAAGCTTATGGCAGGAAATGACACATTATGCTCTAAACAAGGAACTTACAGGGTTTGGGACGGGGAAACTGATGAAACACTCTCGGAAGGCAGTTTTACGGCCTTCGCCAATGCCACAACTGAGGTGGACCGCGTTCGTATATCTCACGGCGATCAGAAACTGATGCTCATTGAATGGACAGTAGTCGGCATCCGCGCAGTTAACTACTATGTTTTAGGAATGCCGCCATTCAGTTTTGATCGGTATAATGGTTTGCTTAAAAAAATTGCTGATCTGGACGGCAGCTTTGACGCCAGCCAAGTAGAAAAATAACTAGTCACCTTTACGGAAAAAATCTTTTTAACCATTCTATCCTTTGTATTTCAGCCGCCCATGGTGTAATATGGAATCGACCGGTCAATCATCCAACGGAAAGGAGATGATCGATGTGATTAAGTTGGGAAGGTGGTCTGCCCTGTAGCAGGCCAGGACGGGGGAGGCCGTTTATCCCTCCCCTGTCTTTTTGATATATTGACACATTTAATTTGGAGCTATATAATTGCATTACAGGCTAAACCTGTAAATTCAGATGAAAGGGGTGCAGAACATGATTAAAAAAATAAGAATTCGCATTAAGGAGGCCGCACGCGTGTAACTGAATAATATTTATACATGCCTGTAACCATCATCTGACTGATCCCTAATAGAAATCCTTAAGACACGAGAATGGTTATCGTGTTTTTTTGTTGCTTAAAAGTCCCAGGGATGGTTCCTGCGGGACTTTTGATTCTTATAGCTGAAAAATACTGAGCGATATATCTGCTCATATAATTTAAATATACCCTAATCAATGCAAGTATACAGGAACGGAGGTGAAACCCAAATGATTGATATGCAAACAGTATACAGAAAAGTTGAAACCACTCTTAAGGAGGTAACGATCATTGGGTTACAAGAATGGAAAGGATGTACTTCCGTGTGAATTGCTGCAGGAGCTCCAGAAATATGTTCAGGGTGAACTGCTTTATATCCCAAAG
>JAAZHD010000015.1 GCA_012510895.1 Clostridiales bacterium | reverse complement strand
CGTATTACCCACTCTGTTTCACTGAAACCTCTGTCAGAAAGCCTTTCCTGAATCTGAACTCTTTCATTTCCTGCTATATATTCAATTCCCTCATCACTTTCAATGGATAAAAATGTTTTAGATGGATTCTTTTCAGCTCTCATCTTAGTAACAGAGCTGTTTAACTTACCGTTATTTATAACCATCGCTCGTATTTTGAAAATACTATCTTCTATTTTTTTGATCTGCACATCATTTATTTCTATCCTGGGTCTCCATTCTGCCATTTCCAGAATAAATTCTGTGCATCTTCTGCATATATCATCCATTTCGTCAAGAGGCGGATTGCTGTACTTAATCCAATTCCAGCCGCCAATTTCAACCTCACCAAGCTGGGGATGGGTAAAGGTCTGCCAATCAAAAAATAAATCAGATTCCTTATGAGAATCATGCCATTTAAGCAATGCCAGGCCTGTAACCTCTTCACACTCTGATGCAGTACTGTATTGGGAAAATCTGGGAACGCCTAAAAAATTATAAAAAAGCCCCAGCTCTATTATATATGGAATAATTCCCCTGTCTTCATAAAGCCAGTCTTTGAAGCATCCGGGAAGCGGTGCTGCATGACTGCCTGTTGTTTCCTCGCTGTATCCGCTCAGCAGTTTAAAACCTAGTAATTCTTCGCCTTTTTTTCCTATTGTCTCTACTATATTCCAATCATCGGCATAATCTTTATTATGCTTACCCAAAAGATTCGGATAGAAAATAGCAGGGTTCCCTGCATGAGAATCAATCACCTGTATAATATCGGGAGGTTGAATTATAAAATCTGCAATTGCCCGCGTTTCAAGCTCAGATAAGGGGTATTTTCCGGTATTTGTTCCGGATATTCTTTTCCAGTTGACAGGAAAGTTTCTGTTAAAGTCGAGATTATCTCCGCCGTATTTAAAATAATGGCTTTCCAAATGGTTTTCTTTCACTCCGACATTCAATAAACCTTCCACTACCAGCATATATCGTGAGTCCGGGTCAACATCCTCCAGAGGATCTATTGGAATCATAAGCCTGTGGTCACTATCTGAAATCCTAAATGAACCATAGGGGCTTTTCCAACGCATTGTGAGAATTCTGCCGTCGTTATTCAGATCCTTCTTAATAATTGGCTGATCTTCATGCTCAATATGCTTGCACCTTAACGCACTGTGAGTATTAAGTATGTATTCGGTGCCGTCGACCGCCACACGGGGCACAATATAAAAAATTCTTTCCTTTAACAATCTCCTTAATCGGGGATCAGATTCATAGTTTTCTGTTATATAATTTATAAAGTACACACACTGCATGGAACCGGCAAACTCCAGGGCATGCAGGTTTCCTTGTATATAGAACCCCGACTTATAATCATCTGGTACGTGACTGAACTTATCCGTAACTTCCATGCAGTATATTTTATTTCCCTCATTAGTCTCTGTCAGTATTTTTACAGTAAATAAATGAGGGTGCTGCTCCGCTGTTTTTGTTAAGAAATTAACTAATTCTTGGTAACTAAAAAAACTATTAAATTTCATTTATAGTTTCTCCGTTCATTTATCTGCCTTTTCCAAACAGAAAACTGTTAAATTATACAAAAATCGGCTGCTAAACCTGTTATGATTATACATTGTTTTTAAAGCCGGATTCCCCATTAAACAAGTTTAAATTATAAAGGCATCTATTAATAAAGTCAATAGAAAATTGTTATATTTTTTAGTCAATTTTTTATAATTGCATATACAATTTATTGTGCTAAATTGTTAAATAATTAATGTTCCAAAACAATAAAAAAGACTTTCAGAAAAGCTCTGAAAGTCCATGGTTTATCAGTCTTCACTTATTGAAAATCCCTGCTCCCGGAATACTTGCTTAACCTTCCTTATGGTTTCCTTGTCAGGTTCGGGCGTGCCTTTTAACGGGTATTCCAGGCCCAGCTCCTCCCATTTGTATTCACCCAGGGTATGATAAGGCAGGATATCTATCAGCTGTATATTAGGAAATCCTTTCAGAAATTGGGCCAAACGGCGTATATCTTCATAGTCGTCGGTCAGTCCGGGTATGACAACAAACCGAATCCAAACCGGCTTATTTATCTCCTTCAAATATTCCATAAAGGCAAGTATCCTGCTTGTACCCACACCGGTAATCTCCTTGTGTTTAATTTCATCGATATGTTTGATGCTGAGAAGCACCAGATCTGTAACCCTAAGCAATCCCTCAGTCTTGCTGATTTCTGCAAAACCTGCCGTATCCAGCGCGGTATTCAGACCGAACCTGTTTTTTACCTCAGAGAATAATTCCTCCACAAATTCCGCCTGTAAAGCAGGTTCTCCTCCCGTGGCCGTTACTCCGCCGCCGGAGTTTTTATAAAAAGGAAGATACCGGGCGATATCTTCCAGTATTTCCTCAACAGTAGTTTCCCGGCCGCCTCTGGGATCCCAGGCATCCCTGTTATGGCAGTAGACGCAGCGCAATGGACAGCCCTGGGTAAATATCACATAACGAATTCCGGGGCCGTCTACTGTTCCCATAGTTTCTACAGAATGTATTCTTCCTTTTATCAAGTATATCAAATCCCTTCGTGGAAGGTGCGAGCCAGAACATCTTCCTGCTGCTCGCGGGTCAATTTTACAAAATTAACAGCATATCCTGATACGCGTATTGTTAACTGAGGATATTTTTCCGGATGTTCCATTGCATCCAGGAGAGTTTCCCGCTCAAATACATTTACATTTATATGATGGCCGCCCTTTTGGAAGTAACCGTCCAGTAAGGCCGCCAGATTTTTAATACGGATTTCCTTCGTTTTACCCAGGGCCTTTGGAACGATGGAGAATGTATAGGATATGCCGTCCTGTGCATAACGATAGGGCAGTTTTGCCACCGAACTCATAGAAGCAATGGCACCCTTTTTATCGCGGCCGTGCATGGGGTTGGCGCCAGGTGCAAAAGGTTCACCGGCCTTTCTACCGTCAGGGGTGTTTCCGGTCTTCTTTCCATATACCACATTAGATGTAATGGTCAATACGGAAAGTGTTATCATGCTGTTCCGGTAAGTTTTCTGTTTTCTCAGCTTTTTCATGAAGGTTTTAATGATTTCCACACCTAACTGATCAGCACGTTCGTCATTGTTGCCAAAGGTTGGGTAATCCCCTTCTATCTCAAAATCAACTGCAAGCCCCTCTTCATTTCTGATAGGTCTTACTTTTGCATATTTAATAGCGCTTAACGAGTCAATCACTACTGATAAACCGGCTATTCCGCATGCCATGGTGCGCAGAACGTCTTTATCATGAAGGGCCATCTCCAAAGCCTCATAAGCATATTTATCATGCATATAATGAATGATGTTCAGAGCATTAACATAGACCATTGCCAGCCAGTCCATTACATTGTCAAACCGATACATTACTTCATTATAATCCAGATATTCCGATTTAATCGGATCAAAGGGAGATGTCACCTGCATGCCGTTTATTTCGTCTTTTCCGCCGTTAATGGCGTAAAGAAGTGCTTTTGCCAGATTGGCACGGGCACCGAAAAATTGCATCTGCTTTCCTATTCTCATGGCAGATACACAGCAGGCAATACCGTAATCGTCCCCCCAATAAGGCCGCATTAAGTCATCGTTCTCATATTGGATTGAGCTGGTTTCAATGGACATTTTGCTGCAGTAGTTCTTAAATCCTTCCGGCAGCTTTTCCGACCATAGAACAGTCATATTGGGCTCCGGAGCCGGGCCTAAATTGGTTAATGTATTGAGGAAACGGAAGGAACTTTTTGTTACCAGCGTTCTGCCGTCCAGACCCATCCCTCCGATGGACTCTGTCACCCAGGTCGGATCTCCGCTGAACAAATCATTGTATTCCGGGGTCCTAAGAAATCGAACCAGCCTCAGTTTCATTACAAAATGGTCAAATAACTCCTGAGCTTCCTTCTCTGTTATTGCATTGTACTTAAGATCTTTCTCAATATAGATATCAAGGAAAGTAGAAACCCTGCCCAGGCTCATTGCTGCTCCGTTCTGCTCTTTTACTGCGCCAAGATATGCGAAGTAGAGCCATTGAACCGCTTCATGTGCATTTTTTGCCGGCCTGGAAATATCATAACCGTAGCTGAGCGCCATCTCCTTTAACATTTCCAAAGCCTTAATCTGGTCAGTAATCTCCTCCCTGGAACGAATAATCTCATCTTCCATCCAGGCAACTTCCAGTTCCCTCAGCTGGTTGTATTTATCTTCTATGAGCCGGTTAACTCCATACAAAGGAACCCTTCTGTAATCCCCTATGATTCTGCCCCTGCCATATGCATCGGGCAGACCGGTAATGATGCCGGCTTTGCGCGCCCGCCTGATATCAGGAGTATATGCATCAAATACACCCTGATTGTGGCTTTTGCGATACACAGTGTATATCTGTTCAACGTTGGGATCAAGCTTGTAACCATAGGCTTAACAGGCCTGTTTTACCATACGGATGCCGCCGTTGGGCATAATAGCACGCTTCAGCGGAGCATCAGTCTGAAGCCCTACAATTTTTTCATAATCTTTGTTAATATAACCGGGTTTGTGGGAAATAATAGTCGAAACCGTTTCTGTATCCACATCCAGAGTTCCGCCGTTCTCCCTTTCCTTTTTCAACAGTTCAGACACTTGGCTCCAAAGCTTGCGCGTTACTTCTGTCGGACCTTCAAGAAAAGAATCATCTCCCTCATAAGGTTTATAATTAAGCTGTATAAAATCACGAACATCTATCTCTTCACACCAGTTTCCTTTTTGAAAACCATACCATTGTTCCACAAATATCTTCCTTTCCATGCTTAAATCTGCTTTTGTCTTCTTTCACTATTATTATAACCTAACTGTACTATAGAAAACAAGAATTGTTAATAAAAAAACGTGAAACATGTAGTACAGTTTTTATTTTGCAAAATAAAAAACACCTCTCTGCTTCATTACAGAAAAAACTTCTGAAACTGCGTCATATAAGGCATTTTTCACATTTAACGGCAAATAAAAAAAGCGTCCCAAAAACAGGAACACTTATATCTAACTTTCTCATCAAATCGAAAAATGAATGAAACATATGGTACAGATGGTTAAATATTTGACACACAGCCCTTATGAAATTTCTGTATATATAAATTTCGTATCTTAAATTATGATTCATTTCTGCGCATTGACGTTATCAGGATAACAAATCCTATAATAATCAGCAGCATAGGCCACCCATACCTGCCAAGCGTCCT
The DNA here is from genome assembly GCA_012510895.1 of Clostridiales bacterium. GTDB lineage: Bacteria > Bacillota > Clostridia > Caldicoprobacterales > DTU083 > JAAZHD01. The sequence continues at coordinate 2,997 of JAAZHD010000015.1, read as the reverse complement.
CCAAATATGCCTGATGGGAATGAATCTGTCCAACAGCAGGAAGGCTCCAATAAGCATAAGAACTACTCCGATTACCAAAGCTGCATTGCTGCGATCATAATGCTTCTCTTGTGAATCTGAACTTTGCTGATGTGTTTCAGAGCTTTGAGAAAAAGCATCTCCTTCATAAGCATCAGCAGTTTCCGGATTTCTGGGAATAATAATTGCAGCGATAATATAAAGCCATAAACCGGCTCCACCTGCAATGGTGGCAATAATCCAAAGCAAACGGACTATTGTGACATCAATATCAAAGTATTCTGCTATTCCGCCGCAAACACCGGAAAGAACTCTTTCTCTGGCTGAACGATAAAGTTTCTTCTTCATTCTGACTCCTCCTGAATATTTTGATTATAACGCTTATGAAATCCATTCTCTAAGTTTTTCCATATCCCTGATAAGGATGGTGGTTTTATCTATATCTATTACTTTATACTTTTTAAAAGACATAAGTACACGGGTGACAGTTTCCCGAGTCGTCCCCACCATATTTGCCAGCTCCTGCCTGGACATATTAAGATCCAGCTCCACCCCCTCACCGGTTTTCCTGCCCCGTTCCTCAGCCAGTCTTACCAGCATTTGAGCGGTACGTCCATGACTGTTATGAAGAGCCAGGTTTTTTACTTGCTGCTGGGCATCCATCAGCCTCTTATTCAATACTTTTATAATGGCAACAGCCATGGCAGGGTTAGCCATCAATACATTTTCCAGATCCTCGTTTCGGATATACGCAATTCGGGTATCTTCCATAACCTCTGCTGTAGCCGGATAGTTTACCTCATTAAACAGAATAACTTCAGCAAAAATATCTCCGGGAATTGCCATGTACAGAATGTGCTCTCTTCCGTCTTCAGAGACTTTATATATTTTTACTCTGCCTTCCATGACAAAATGCACCGCTTCCCCGAATTCACCTTCGTGGAATAAAATATATCCCCGGGGATAGGTTTTTTCACGCATGACATTGGCGATAACTTCTAATTCCTGATCTGACAAACCTTTGAAATAAGGTATTTTTTTCAAGAAGTCCACTCTGTTCATATTTCTTCCCTGTATGTTTTTGCACCCTTTCATTTCTTTTCCTTGTCATTTTACCATATTTTTTAGTTAAAATCATTGTAGTTATGAAAAGGTTGGGGTACAATAAGTCTATTACAATAAACAGGAGGTTTTCCTATGGAAGAACGGGATATACTGGTTTTTACCGATGAAGACGGAGAAGAAATCGAACTTGAAATACTGGATTACTTTGAATACGACGGAGAAGAATATGTAATGTTAATAGAACCTGAAGACGAGGGCTCTCATGAACATGTTCACGAACACAATGATGAATGCCCTTCCTGCTCCCAAGAGGAAGAAAAGAACATTTACCTAATGAAAGTAGTCACAGATGGAGACACAGAAGAGTTTTTACCTGTCGATACGGATAAAATGGATGAGCTGATAGAAGCAATAGAAGAATTATATGCCGATGAAGAATATGATGAAGAATACAATGATGAAGAAAACTAATTCAATAGCTAACAGAAACATTGTATATTGCTTAAGGCAACATCAGTCGCATTAAGGGCATAATCAGCGGATGGAATGCATGAAGTTTCAAAAAATGCTTTCCATCCGCTTTTTTGAAAAGTAAATCTTATATCTAAAGACACAGTATTATATGGTAAAAAGAGTTTTAACCACAATTCTAGAATTCAAATGCCCCGCCGTGCAGATACAGCTGTTTGGTGCCATCGGGCAGAAAAAGCTCTACAGGCACACCATCCGGAACCCGTCCGGAGAGGGTATAATGTCCTGCTTCGTTCTTCCAGCTGAGCTGCACCATTCCCGCCGGCGTAACAACATTGCCGGAAAAGTCCGGCAGGGACAGTACATGGGGTTCAATTCCGATTTTTGTCCATCCGGGTTCCAAAGGCTTTACACCGGCAATGCAACGGGTAAATTCATACAAGGCCAGTGCACTCCAGCCATGGCAGTCGCTGCGCATATTCACATTATCCTCAGGACAGGTAGTAAGGTTAAGCTTAATCATCTTTTTCCAATCTTCCCATATTACTTCGCTTCTGTCGTACATGTCAGTCATTTCCAGAGCACGCAGCAAATAAAATCTCATTGAGTAGGAGCAGATATCAAAATCTTCCAATGCAAGCGATTATTTCATTACGCTCTTTGCGCGTTTTCCCTTAACCAAATTGGTCAATACAGCCCAAATCTGATCATGCTGGCTGAATCTGTTGTATTCGGGACCGGACCGGAACAAGCCGTTTGCATCATCCCAGCAGGTATTTTCAATTACCTGCAGGATATCCTTAGCCCTCTTTTCATACTCAATAGCCATATATTTCCTGTCGGTTATCTCATTCAACCTGGCTGCTGTCTGCAGCCCTGCTGCATACATTAAACTGTGTATGGTGGCAGGCCCCTTTTTGGCTGCCGGCGGCACCCCTCGCTCCCAGCCTTCAACCCAGTCCACAAAGGGCCAGTACTCCAGTTCTTCCACTAAACCGCTTTTCCCAATATGGCCGTGGAACCATTCCAATATTCCGTCTATGACCGAACGGTACTGAATGATATGAGATGTTTTTCCTGTCTGCCAATAATAATCTTCCACCATGAAAATAAAGAAAATATTAAATGTCGGAATGACCTGAGGTTCCCTTGAAGGATACCGGGACTGCATAAGTCCGTTGGGAAGCAGGGAACACCTGTAGTCATACATGGCTTTTTCAGCCAGCCTTGTGTCTCCGCTTATCATATAAGAAAACAATATCTGTAACCTGGTATCCATCATGTACTGCAACTGCTCGTAGTAGGGACAGTTCTCATATGTCTCATGCAATTCCTACCCCTTGGCCTTTTGTTTATAAATAGCATGGCTGGGCAATTAATTAGGTCTGAAATAGCAATTTTATCACTTGTAATAGTTATAGTAAGTTTATGCTCGAATAACAT
>JAAZHD010000092.1 GCA_012510895.1 Clostridiales bacterium | reverse complement strand
AGATAAGCCTCCAGTAAAGTTTTCTTGATTATAAGAAAAGATCTTCCTCAGCAGCAAGCCAGCTATGTTATACCCAACTGTAGAACTTAATAAACTAATATCAATAATAACAACATGACCTTGCCGTAGTGAATCCATTGTTCCTGTGATTAACTGACTCTCCGGATCATGTAAATGTTGTACAACATTATACATATTGCTTTTTGCAGCCGCGATTTCGGCGAAGTTATGTTGTGTTTGATCTTTGTCATATCCTAACAAAACACCAATTTCTTCTTCTGAGGCCATCAGTTTATCCCTATAAATCATATCAACTAATTTTCTCCAATTTGTGTCTGAAACGCTTTTTAATTTTATTATGTTTTGTTGGTTCTGCCTGTCTGGTGAAATTGCTATTCCAAGAACATCTCTTGCTGCAAGAGTTCGGATATCAAGTTTTACTGATCCGGCCTTCCAACTCTCATAATAATCATTAACACCCTTTCTATTCGTGAATATAACAATATGATCCTGAAGGTGTTTAACATCACAAAAGCCTGGTCTTTTCTTAAAGTCAGGCCAGAAATATTCGCCATCTGCATCAAAAATCAGTGTCCCGACATTTTGCCCTTTTTCAGTTTTAGGTGTTCCGTTTTTATACAACTCCGATATGAGATACTTAATTAGATTTGATTTTCCATATCCAGCCCGTGCAAAAACCACCGTCCGTTTGGAAACCAGATTATTTATATTGAACATAACCGACATTTTAGGGATATGCTGTCTGAATATAGGATCAAGTTTATCATCACTTTGGTTACCGCTATAAACAAATTCGCCTAAAACATAATCACCTAGATCAGTATTACCTTGACTTAGGCTGCAGATTTTAGCCAGAACTTCATCGCTCGGGAACGCCACCTTTGCCCCCAAATGTGGAAGTCGTCGTTGGGAGGGAACGAAAACTATATCTTCTTTTCCATCTCTTTTGACAATCTTAACAGCACCAAGTAGCTTTACTTGTACACGATATTTCAATTTTTGCTTTTTTAGATCTTCTGGAACAGATTGCCCCCTGCTCTGCATTGTGCTGATATAGTCTTCTCCTTCAGTAGACGCAAGTAAACCAGAAGGTATATATTTAGTAATTCTGCCAAGTGCAGCTTCCTCTTCACTCTCAAGCTGAATTAGAAGAAATTGACCCAATTGAGGTTTTTCCACCATTGAAGAATCATATGGTGCAACAATTTCTGCGGCAAATTCCAAACCTTTTTCATTGAACCCTTTAAAAGTTCCCATTACTTGTGACTTTGCGAATAACTCAGGCATTTTTGTACCTCCGACTTGCTAAATCCTCACCAAGATATTTCATGCGTAATACTCTTTCTTTTTCTTGATCATTCAAGTTCTGAGTAATTCCTTCAAATAATATATCCTGAAGAATAGAAACTTCTATTCCATTAACTTTTGCGTAATCGTGTGCTTTTTGAATACACATCGGATAATCAGGTATAGGAAATCCCTGCTGAGCATCTACAGTCAATTGACCAAGAATTCTATCGGCATCAGGAACTTGCCAAGAAGTAATATCTACTGGCCAAACTGGATCAAAAGGCCGATCGCCAAATTTGACCAAAAACATTTGTCCCATTGACTGATATAGGTATGACTTTTCATGCTCGCCCTTCTTCTCACGTATTTGATTTTCCGAGTGAATAGACTCATATGTATCAAGCCATGTACGGTCGTAATTATAGCATTTCTCCTCAATATCATTTGGAACCTTAGCGTAGCATGGGTATGTTTTGTGAAATACACCCTCCAGTTCCAATGCAACAGCTAATCGGCTTAATACGGCACTCTGCTTTGCTACTCCAACAATAAAGATGTTTACATTTTTTCGCTTATGCTTTTCAATACCTTCTCGAATTTTTGCATCAATTTTGGGGAATAGCTCTCTTTTGAATGACTTGGTACGTAATAATCCGTCCCGAACAATTATAGTGTCATTTCCCCACTCATAGTTTATAATCAAATCGTAAAGAACTGCCCATTCAACAATATCACGATAACATCTTATTGCTCCAGTGCTTTTACCTCCTTCTAAACCACTAAGCAAATATGAAAGCTGTTCTACCTCTTGAATGTTTAAATCCTCACACATTCTTTTTAAAGGTTCAACTAGAAGTGGACTACCAGTCTTTACACGTTCATTCAAATCTTTTATCAAAGTATTACTAGCAATTGCATCTACCGCACATTGATTTCCTCTTGAATCAACTACCCTTACAAGCTCAATTACAGCAGGATTGAAAAAAAGGCGATTATCACCACCGTCAGATGACACGAAGGATACTGCGTTGACGGAGTACGGACGTATAGGTTTAACATGACTGGCTAAAGCCCTTGCATATTCCCTAAATTCTTCTATGATTGGGTTTTCTTTTTGATATGCCTCATAGATTCGTTTCTTTACTTCATCCAAATCATAATCCGCTAGAGCCATGATAATCAAACTCCCAGGGTTTATCTTATTTCTACCAAAACTAGGCAGTTGGTTTATTTGAGCATAAGATATTTTTATCTATTGTATTCTAACATAAAATTCACAAAATCAACAATTTTTATTAAGAATATAGTCGAATTTTGGCTTTGCATCACAGCCAATATCATTTGTTCTATAACTAAATTCTGATATGTCTAATTCATTATTTACATGAATTTACCCTTAACATGATTTCTTATTCACTTATCAAAGGTATAAATCACGTTGATAGCTTTTCTCTTACGTGAAAAACAGCATCTCTATATCAATACCACAAAATCTACTTTACCTGAATTGATGAAACTAATGCCATAATGCGTTTTTAACTACCCAATATTAATCCTATCTTTCTTCAATTACAGTAATGTCATCAATTTCAATCAGGCATAATGTATTTGCAAGTCCCGGCTACTTTCAGGACTGTGATCATTGGGAACCATTCCAATTTGCCGACCGTTTCAATCACTCGCTGCAATGCTTTCAATTT
>JAAZHD010000091.1 GCA_012510895.1 Clostridiales bacterium | reverse complement strand
GCCGGAGGGTTCTATCATGCCTGATTGTAGCATTTGGGCTATTGCATCCACAATACCTGAACCGCAAATGCCAATGGCTGGCTGATTACCAATAGTAGTATAATTGACTCCATCCTTCCCTATCTTTACTTTGTTAATTGCACCCTTTATCCCGCCTGTCCCGCATTTGATATGAGCACCTTCCAGGGCAGGTCCTGCAGCAGCAGCGCATGCTATCAGACCATTTTTATTTCCAAGAACTATTTCTCCGTTGGTTCCAATATCCACCAATAAGGAGTAGCCGTCATTCTTCAGCATATCTACAGCTAAGATACATGAAACCGTATCAGCGCCAATATAACCTGATATCATAGGTGCGGCCGTAATAAAAGCATTCGGATTAATCTTCAAACCCAGATCTTTGCCGCGAATATTCGGCATCTGATTAATAACAGGCAGAAAAGGTGAAACCGCTATGTTCTTAACAGGCAAACCGGCAAGCAAATGCAGCATAACAGTATTTCCTGCCACATTCACATGATAAATGTGATGGGATGGGATTTGATATTTTTCCTCGAAATATTTAAACATTTGATTAAGTGAATCTATCAATGAACCTTGCATTTTCTTAAGACCATTTTCGACCTAAATAGTATAGTTTATGCGAGTTATTACATCGTCTCCAAAATTTTTTTGAGGGTTGAGCATGGAAAAGGTCCCGATTTCATCCCCATTGTTCAAATTTATTAATGAACCCGCAATGGTAGTAGTACCAATATCTACAGCTGCTCCATAATGCTTATCGGTAGTGTTTCCGCTTTCTATGCCTGTAATAGTTTTCCCAAAGAGTATAACAGTAACTCTATAATCCCGGTCTCTCAGAATTTCCGGAAGAGTTTTAACTAATTCCAGATCCAGATATTCTGCATCTCCAAGTTCGCTTAGGATTCTTTCTCCATCACTGCGTTGATCACTTATTGAAGGTTTGTTCAAATCTAAAAATATTTTTCTACTATATGGTTGTAAATTTACATCATAATTTCCGCTTACAAGTATGTCAGCTTCTTTATTCCACAAATCATCTATTTCGATAACCATCTCTTCATCCAATCTGGTCTTGCATGCCAATCTCCATCCTTTTTCCCATTCGTCTAGAGTTATCTCGTGAAACCCTGTATATGGCATAGCTAATGTTTTTATACCCTCTAATATACGTACACGGCATTTTCCACAAATTCCTTTTCCGCCGCATGGAGAAGGCAACTCATACCCCTTTTCTCTCAAATATTCCAACAAATTTTGATTGGATCTGATTTCTGTCTTTATCGGTATCAATTTTATCCCCCACACCTTTGATTCATAATAATATTAATATAGCATATTTACCTAAAGAACCTTATTTATGTTTTAACGAAAATTTAACCAAACGCCAGATTCATTCGATTATTTCTTCTTCAATCAAATCTTTATGAATTTCTTTTATTTCTTGTTTACTGAATTCTTTTTCATAATCCGGATGCTCAATATACTCTTGTATAGCTGTTTGTATGTCGAAATTATCAATATAAGAAATCTGCTAATGATTTCATCTCCTATAAGCTCCATATTCTTCTTTATATTCTTAACCTTTCCCAGGGCAATCTGTTTATTCTGTCAGGCAAATTACCAATAATCATTATCAGAATCGGAGGCGCAAGAAATATCATACATGTTCCTGCAGCTACAATTCCGGAATCATTAGCCAGCAAAGCAGCAATACAGCCTATCATGCCGGAAGTAATACCTTTAATAAAATATGGATACTCTTTTGCTAAATGCTTAAAGATTCCTGCTGGTCGAAATAAGAGCAATACCATAGTCAGTAAAGAAAGAAGAAAAACACGGGTCCAAACTGTATAGCGAATCAACCGTATATTCATTTCTATTTTTCGTTTTACAATGAGCAGCAATTCAATGGAACCATTTTTCATAATTAAATTTACCGTCTGTCCCATATGAGATTGGGTGTCTACCCCTCCTATATAATCAAAAAGAAAAATAACCGTCAAAAAAACAATTGTAATTATGCCAGTGAAAAAAAAGTGTGTTAGTTTTATACTCTTCCTGTAAAGAAGAAGTATAAAAGACGCAAATCCAAAAATCGCAGCAATCGTTCCTCCTACATTTGCTCCTATCCGCGGATGAGATAAAATCATTAATGGAGGAAAAAAAAGCAGTATTGGCTGCCAGATTCTTATTCGAATTCTTTTTTTTACACATATTTGAAAAAAAGATCCTATTCCCAAACAGAAAGCTCCAACAAGAATGCCCATATATTCATTTCCTATTCCATAATAACGTGAACCGTTAATCAGATCATAGCCCAGCGGTGAACAGGAAATCAAATGTGCTCCTGTTATTTGATCTATAATTAACAGAAGGACAGTAATCATAGAATATAACCATACTTTAACAATTTCTCCCCATCTTCCAGCGGATATAATAATAGTAATTACTAATGCCAGAAGCCATGAAAATATCAGGTTTTCAACTAAAGAAGAACGATGAAATAATGGCAGAAGAAGATAAGCGACAGGAACAGCCATTTGAAATTGAATGAAGAAAGCTGCATATGATAATAACTTTCTGAAATAAAAGATACATAATAATGAAATTACAAGCATTATTACCAATATGGCTGCATAGCTTCGCAACAATGGAGTCCGATGATTATTTACTTCAATCAGGCGCTTATTATATTTATAAAAATCTTCAATGTTGAATCTTGCTCCGGAGGAAAAAATTCGATTTCCTAATTGGCCTACCAGTTTGGATGCACCATAAAAATCCAATAAAGTTGCACCAATGTCCAGATTGGTTATAATGCCCGGTCGGCGTGTTGAGGCAGAAGTCAGCAGACTGTTTGAATATCCTGGGCCTAAAATAATAACAGGAGCAAGCCTGTTGTTTTCGCTTAAATCCTTTACAGATCCCAAGAAAGAAGCAATAATTAGCATATCCCGATTGAAGTCCAATTTACTCATGAGCTCTCCAATAAATGCATCAGCTTCATGCAAGGCCAGTTTCTTATTCACCAAATTTATAGTATCTGCAGCTAAATAACTGAAATCTTCTGCCCTGGAAGTATCGCCTAATTCAATTGCAAACACATCAGTGAAGTCCCACAGCGTTTCAATATACTCCATGATGCTGCCATAATCTGTACGTATACCAAAAGGGCGACTTTTGTCTGCTGTATATGTGCCAGAATGAACTGCACCTTTGGGAACAATGCCATTTTCATCCATCAGAAAAGAAACCATATATCGTTTTTTTTCTTCCACTGTGTCGCTGTTTCCAATAACTGCAGGAATAATACCTGCCTCTCGTAAAGCTTTACCTAAAGCACCTATAGTAACGGTATATGATTTGTTAATGTTATTTCTTACAGATTGTGCAAAACCTAAGTTGACTATTGCATCTTGTGGTGGCATTTTCCCGGTTATTTGCCTGTACAACTCCCAGCCTTGATACCCTTGATATATCTCATCTGTATGGATACTCAAAGGAGATTTAGTTGCAGCGGCAACCTTGGTACCTGCACCCATGGTGAGGTAAGCATCCCTCTGAGAGCGGCTGCCTCCTGTATTGGTGGTCATAAGAGCCACCCCTCCCATATCCATAGCTTTCCTTAAATTTGGAACATTCTCATTATGCAAATGTGACAATCCAATACGATCTATAGATATGAGAAATACTTTTCCTTTCGCTGTACCTTCATTATAACTAAAAGGTACAGATAATGCACTATTCTCTGTCTTTACTAAATCATAAATAAATAATATAAACAGAAAAAGCAATGTAAGTAACGCGGGGAAGAATATATTTATTTTTTTCAATCAAAATACTCCCTATTGTCTGCATTTAAATCATTGTTATTCTTCCCCAGCATCATTATTTAATACAGATTGTCGGATTAAGCATTGTACTAAGAAATCAAGTTCTTAGCCAATTCTGCCGCGGAGGCTGCATCAGAAGCATAACCGTCTGCACCGATTTCATCGGCGTAACTCTGGGTAATCGGTGCTCCCCCGATCATTATCTTCACATTTTCACGCAAACCGGCTGCTTCAAAAGCTTCTATGGTATCCTTCATGTGAGGCATAGTTGTGGTTAATAGTGCAGACATTGCAACACAATCTGCCTGGTTATCTCTTGCTGCTTCAACGAATTTCTCCGGCGAAACGTCAATACCTAAATCTATTACTTCAAAGCCGGCTCCTTCCAACATCATACCGACTAAATTTTTGCCTATGTCATGGAGATCTCCTTTTACGGTTCCCAAAACAACCTTTCCTACAGGCTTAACGTCCTTTTCAATAAGTAAAGGTTTCAATATTGCCATTCCGGCTTTCATTGCCCTTGCAGCGATTAAAACTTCCGGAATAAAAACTTCATTATTTTTAAATAGTATGCCAATTTCACTCATGCCTGTGATAAGGGAATTATTTAGAATATCACCGGGGTCTTTGCCATCATCAATTGCCTTTTTTACAAGTTCTTCAACCTTTTTAGCATTGCCTGTCTTTACATATTCGGTAATTTCTTTCAAAATTGTCATATGTACTCCTCCCTATCATTTAGTGAATATTTATATTTTAACACATCTATCAAAGATCATGTATAATTAAGTTCGCAAAATAAAAAGAAGGAAAAACCATCGGTCACTCCGAATTTGGTAAGTGACGAGCAAACCAAGGAGGAGTGAAAAACCGATGGCTTACTCTAATAATAAACTAAAT
>JAAZHD010000090.1 GCA_012510895.1 Clostridiales bacterium | reverse complement strand
CTTTTGAAAGCCTGTCTTCTATTTCCTCCAGAACCTTATTTGTGTCCAGTTTATAGCCCGGTTTCTCCCTTGTGATCTGAAACATTTCTTCCCTGTCCGGATCAAAGGATAAAACCGCATCCACCGGTTCTTTGCTTAAAAGCCCTGCAATCTCCTGCAATTTTGAGGATACCCCCTGGGTGTTATATGACAATTCAGTATACAGATAGACCGGATTCTGCCGCAGGTTATAGATGTTCCGTATACGGGAAAACAACCCCCCTTCCCGGCCTATTTGGTAAGCTTCATCCACAACCTGCTTTCTGTTTGAAGATAATTGCAGATCGTAATGGTCGATTAACCATTCCTGTTCCTCGTGTATTAAACGAATCTTAACATCCTTCTCCCGGTTCTCCCAAAGTGAGTTTAAAAGTTCCAGGGCTAGATTTTTGGTAAGCCCTCCTACAGAAGTGTCATCAATATAAATGGACTTATAAATAAATTCATGATTCAGATTCCTGTTGTATAAATGAACAGCCGCAAAAAACAAGACAGCTGCTACCGACAAAATGAATAATATGTATCCAGCCGATCTTTTATTTTTGGTTCTTTTTCCTGCCACCTATTCCTTTCCTCCCTGTCAGTGTCTCAATTTACTGCCATATTTCTTATTTTCATTATTACTTTTTTACCCTGTTTTTTCTATATTTACACAAGATTTAATGCCTGCATTTCCTTTGAAGTCTTGTGCTTAACTTGCAATATCGGGAATTTTGCTATATAATTTTAGCAAAGTTGCGCATTCTTAAAAAGAGACAGTTCCATTATTTTGTACGGGAGGTAATGAATATGGCTTTTTCTGTGGCTTTGCAGGTTTATTCGGTCAGGGATTATGCCGAAAGAGATCTGAAAAGTACTTTACAGAAGATCAAAAAAATGGGCTATGACGGCGTTGAATTTGCAGGCCTTTATGGACATACAGCATCAGAAGTAAAACAAATGGTTGAGGAAATCGGATTGATTCCTATTTCAGCTCATGTACCATTGGATGAAATGCTCTCCGATCCTGACAAGGTAATCAGTGAATACGCCCATATCGGATGCAAATACATAGCAGTACCCTATCTGCCGGAAGACCGCAGACCCGGTACCGAAGGTTTTCAACAAACTATCAAAGATATTGAAATGCTTGGCAATATTACTCATAAATACGGCATACAGCTGCTTTACCATAATCACGATTTTGAATTCCAGAAAATTGACGGGGAATATGCGCTTGACGTACTTTATCAGTCGGTACCAAGCGAGCTCTTAAAAACTGAAATCGATACATGCTGGGTTAACGTGGCAGGCGTGGATCCGGCTGAATACGTAAAAAAATATTCAGATCGTGCCCCCGTTGTTCATTTAAAAGATTTTGTCATGGGTAAAAGTGAAAAACCTGATAAAATGTATGAACTTATCGGTATCGATTCAGATAAAAAAGAAGAAGAGGAGGAAGAAGAAGTCTTCGGCTTCAGACCGTTAGGGCATGGCATTCAAAACTTCCCCGCCATTCTCACTGCAGCTGAAGAAGCAGGGGCAGAGTGGCTTGTAGTGGAACAAGATAAACCCTCTATGGGAAAAACTTCAATGGAATGTGCGGATATAAGTCGTCAGTACCTTAAAGGCATAGGTATTTAATAAAAAGCAAGAATTAGTTATAGTACATAAAAAATTAACGGTTTCCGGCAGAAGGAAACCGTTTTGTCTTTTGTTCTTTATTCTACAAACTTCATTATACCGAATTTTGCCGGCATATGGAACTGTACTTTCCCTGTGGGCTTCCAGGCGGAATACTCGTCAGAACCGTCAGCCGGACGGTCAATGCGATAGAGGTTTATCCTCCATTCATCGCCCGGTTTGGGCGGGTTGTTAGGCCCGGTAATAAGCTCTGACATGGGAATTGCCATCTCCGCAGACCACCAGTTTTCTTCCCTGTTGTCCACAATGGCTGTGTCAATGGTTTTATTAACTCTTGCAAAGGTAAGGATTTCACCTTTTAAATTATTATGTATTGCATAATGCAGCAAAGTATTTAGGGGACTCAGCTCGATTTCAATATAGGTCTTTAAATCAGAATCGTCATCGATGAAAATTTCCACCACTTCTTCATCATAGATGGGATCATTGTAATTGGTATATTTTGCGTTTATATAATCATCTTCACAGTGGAAGGCTACATATAGATATTCGTCATCCCACAGGAGTTTGCTCCACGTTTTCTGCTTAGGAGCGCCCCCGGTAACCGTCTCCACCAGATAGACCTTCTCGGCCTGATCCCACTGGGGTTTAAATACATTCCCGTCAATTTTCAGCGGGACGTCTGTTTTCCTGCAATTATATTTCTCCATAAATACACCGCCTTATCCTTTGATTTATTCCTAATCTGACATGTTATTAGTATTCGACCCGCACAAATAATATCCTCCTTGCCATATGGAATTCCTCATGCTATAATGAAAAACAAATAATAGCTAGGGGAGCTGCGGCTGAGAGGGATTTTTATAAATCCGACCCTTTGAACCTGTAGGACAATACCTGCGTAGGGAAGCTTAACTGAATGTATAACATTTCGGTTATTCAAACATGAAAGCTTCTTTCATGTTTTTTACTTGTCCCGAATCCTTCCTAGCTATTGTTTCAATCAACCAATCAGGAGGGATTTTTAAATGTCCGAATTCATATCCAATATGTTTCAACCATTAGCAGAACTTACTCCGGCTACCATAGCCATTCTTAGCCTGTTAATCATAGTCGGTGTCGGAGGCATAATCTTTATCCGCAAGAGCAAAAATGTTCAATTTACCACTAAAATGCTGGTCTATGCAAGTGTCAGCATTGCATTGGCCTTTGTACTTTCCTATATTCGCCTCTTCCGCATGCCTCAGGGCGGAAGCATTACACCTGCAAGCATGCTGCCTGTAATTATCTTTGCCTATATATTCGGCCCTGTCCCGGGAGTTATCACCGGAATGGCCTATGGTTTTCTGCAATATATACAGGATGCATATGTGGTTCATTGGGCACAGTTCCTGTTTGACTATCCCATTGCCTTCGGAATGCTGGGTCTGGCCGGCCTTTACAGGAAAAATCTGCCTGTAGCAATCTTTATTGCCATTTTCGGCAGATTCATTATGCATTTTCTGACCGGAGTTCTTTTCTTTGCAGAATATGCAGGGGATCAGAATGCGGCTGTTTATTCCCTGGTCTACAACGGTACTTATCTGGCAGTGGAATTTGTGGTTTGCCTTGTAATTTCCCTGCTGTCTCAGATGAATGCCGCTGTAAAACGCCTGCAGAATACCCTGTCCGGCCGATAAACATTTATTGCTGAAATCATTTTTACAGGGTATTCACAAAGGCGGAAGACGCTGGTGATAAGGGAACGCTTTTTAGATAACAATAGCCAATGCTTCTGGCAGGTATTGGATCCTTTAAAGGCACCTCATGTAGGATGCCGTTTTGAAGGTAGTCCTGAGAAAACTCGCGGATCACGCATGCCAGGCCTAAATTAATTTTTGCAAACTCCAGCAGTAATTCATGGGAACCCAGTTCAATTTCCGGTACCAATGGTACCCCTCTGGACTGAAACCATTTCTCTACATACTGTCTGGAGTTTGATTTATTTTCCAGCAGAATCAGCGGATAATCAGTTATCTGCCATACATCAAGAGACTCTCTGTCTTTCAGCTTTTCATGGAACTCTGCCCCGCAAACAAAAACATCATGGACTGTCATGCATTCTTCTACAACAAAATCCGCTTCTTTCACAGGCAGGTTAACAAGCCCCAAATCGATATCTCCCGATTTGATCATCTCACACAGTTCAGGTGTGGTCCGATTGATAATGCGCAGTTTGATTCCCGGATACTCCCTGTGAAATTTTTCCAAATAGGGGAGGAGATAATACCGGGATATAGGGTCCCCCAATCCCAGCTTAAGCTCTCCCACAAGAAAGCATCTTGCCTCATCACGCTTATTTTCACCTGCACGAATGAGATTCAGGGCGGCACTGACATGTTCATAAAGCAGCCTGCCGTCCTTAGTAAGGGAAACGCCCTTCGGCGTTCGTGCAAAGAGACGCAGACCCAGCTCTTCCTCCAGGTTGGAAATTGCCTGGCTGACGGCTGGCTGGGTCATATAGAGTTTTTTTGCCGCAGATGAAAAACTCATGGATTCCACAACCTGACAAAAGATTTGATACCTGTCCAATTTTACTGTTAACATAAGCTCACCTTATGCCTATTATTATGTTTGGTTATTTTACTTATACCATAAAAAGATGTATACTACAATTGTGGAATTATGGTAATACAAAAAATAAATTCAAAATTCATTCTAAGCCGACAGAAAGCAAGGAAAAAGGAGACATGTTATGGAAAGAATGGTAGGAACTGTAGCACGGGGAATTCGCACTCCCATTATCAACAAGGGGGACAACCTGGAACAGCTTGTGCCGGAGTGCGTTTTGAAGGCATCTGAGGCAGAAGGTTTTGCCATAGGGGACAGGGATATTATTGCTATAACGGAATCGGTCGTGGGACGCGCTCAGGGCAACTATGCAAGCGTAGATGCCATAGCAGAGGATATTCGTTCAAAATATGGTGAAGATACAATCGGTCTGGTCTTTCCCATACTCAGCCGCAACCGGTTTGGCACCTGTCTTAAAGGCATAGCCAAGGGAGCCGCCGAAAAAATTGTTTTATTGTTAAGTTACCCTGCTGATGAAGTGGGAAATCATCTGATCGATCCGGACCTGCTGGATGAAAAAAATATAAATCCCTGGTCTGATGTACTGACCAAAGAAGAATTTATTTATTATTTCGGAACTCCCAAACATCCTTTTACCGGGGTTAATTATATAGAATATTATGAATCCATTGTGGAGGAGACGGGCAGGAAATGCGAAATCATTTTTTCCAATAACCCTCTTACCATACTGGAATACACTAAAAGCATATTGATTTGTGATATTCACACAAGGGCCAAAACCAGACGAATCCTTAATGCCAACGGGGCTGATAAAGTCTACGGTCTGGAAGACATTCTTACAGCTCCAATAGACGGCAATGGTTACAACGAAGAATACGGTCTGCTGGGATCCAATAAGGCAACCGAAAACGAAGTGAAACTCTTTCCGCGGGACTGCCAGGCTCTGGTAGAAAAAATACAAGCGGTAATGAAGGAAAAAACAGGGAAGAATGTAGAAGTAATGGTATATGGCGACGGTGCCTTCAAGGACCCGGTGGGAAAAATTTGGGAATTGGCTGACCCTGTGGTTTCTCCGGCATATACAAAGGGTTTGGAAGGAACGCCAAATGAAGTAAAACTGAAGTACCTGGCTGACAATTATTTCGGTCATTTAAGAGGAGAAGAACAAAAAAAAGCCATTGCAGACTATATTAAGAACAAGAGTCCTGACCTTAAGGGAAGCATGGCCTCCCAAGGCACTACTCCCCGCCGGCTCACCGATTTAATCGGATCTCTCGCTGACCTGATATCCGGCAGCGGGGATAAGGGTACACCTGTTGTTTATATACAAGGGTACTTTGATAATTTTACCAAGTAAGACAGCGGTTTATCTTCTTAACTGATTAACCATGCCCCACATTTCATCCGCTGCATGAATACTCCTTGCGTTGATTTGGTATGCCCGCTGAGTAATCAGCATTTCGGTCAGTTCTTTCGTCATATCAACTGCCGAACTTTCCAAACAGCCCTGGAGTATTTTGCTGTCATTGATCAGGGTGATATCTGCCAAAGCTTCCTGATCTTCTAAGGTATAATAATTATCGCCCACACTAAAAAGCATGCTTTTGTCAGTTACATCGAACAGCGCTATCATACCTGCTGCAACAGGTTGTCCTGTCTCATCAGATATGGTAATAATGCCCCTTTCATCAACGGTTATATTCTCTTTGCTGCCAAAATGAACAGCCTCATCTGAAAAAGAATACCAAATCAGCAAATTACCCTGACTGTCAACCAGATTGCCATTTGCATCTATTGAAAAGGCTCCGTCCCTGGTAAGATAAACATTCCCTTCAGGATCCTGCACTCCGAAAAAACCCCGGCCTTGAATGGCCAAATCCAGCGGGTTTGATGTTTCCTGCAAATTGCCCTGTTCAAACCGCCGCATTAATGTTTTTACCCTGCTTCCTGTACCTGTTTCTATGGGCTTTTCTCTTGCCTCAGAGGTTAAGGGAACGCCCCTGACAGGGGCCCTGTCGTATATGAGATCGGCAAAATTTACTTTCAAAGGTTTATATCCGGTAGTCTGGACATTTGAAATGTTATGGGCAACGGCATCCATCTTTCTCTGCATGCTGTCCAAGCCTGTACGCCCTGTTTGCAATATCCTGTTCATCCGACTGCCTCCTCTTATAATCGTCCAACTTCATTTACAGCCTTGCCTAAAGTTTCATCAACAGATTGCAGAACTCTTTGATTGGATTCAAAACTTCTTGAGATTTCGATCATCTTTACCAGTTCATCAAGGGCATTTACATTTGAACCCTCCAGAAAACCCTGCCTCAGGGAAAAGTTATTGGCTGCCTCTGCCTCTCCTGCCTTTAATGTGTATAAATTATCGCCGATTTTCTGCAGATTCTGCAGGTCGGCAAAGGTTACTATGCCAAGGGTTGCATAACTGCCTTCCTGTGTCAGTATCCCGCCCCGGGCATCTGCGGTGAAGTCTTCAGTACCCAGATAAATGGGTTCCCCCTCACTGCCTAAGACCAGGAGGCCTTCTTTGGTGACCAGTTCTCCCCAGGCATTCAGACGAAAACTGCCATCCCTTGTATAGACATGTTCTCCATTTGGAAGCTGAACCGTAAAAAAGCCTTCTCCGTCTATAGCAAAGTCCAGCGGCCTTCCCGTCTCTTTTAAAATGCCCTGTTCATAATTGATATAGGAGTCATCTACGGAAATGCCAAAGTGCATGCTTCCAATGGAAGTCAGCCGATTTCCCGGATCATTTGCCCTGTTCAGAACACTTTTTTCAAATGAGGCGGAAGCAATAATAGCTTGCTGCTTAAAGGAATTGGTCTCTATATTGGAAAGGTTATTTGAAACGCTTTCCTGACGCTTTTCCTGCACAATCATTCCCATTGCACCGGTGTATAAGGATCGTATCACTTTCTTCAACTCCTTAATTGTCTGAAATTGCTTTTATTTCATCTTCATATATCATGCCCATGGCCCTGGCCCGGGTCTCAATTTCCAAGGGAGAAAGATCAGGGGCGGAAAAAGAATTTATGAACAGCAGGGTAAAGAGTATTCCTATGCCTATACCCATGATGAACCTGCCGTCAGTTATGATCACCTTAAATCTTTTAATAATTTTCGTATTGATTGTACTTCCCCCCTGTTCTCGTTTAATAAAACAAGACTGTGATCATCTTCATCACGGCCGCTGCCCTGTTGTATTTCAGCGACCTGGAGTAAAACCTTATCCAGCTTGTCTTCTACGGAAGCCAGCCTGGCCTGCATTTCATAAGTGATTGCTGCCAGCTCAACAGAGCCGTCTCTGTCTTCCTTTTTATCCTCCAGTATTTGATTAAAGCTTTCTCCTCTTTTTTCTATATTCTCCTTTTTTATTAAATATCCTCCATAAATAACCAGCAATAAGCCTATGACAGATAAAAACCAGATCATCACTACATCCTTCCTATGCGTTTTCCATTAGCCTCCTCAATTTTCCCAGGATTTGTCCGTGAATCTGTGAAACCCTGGACAGGGTCACCCCAAGAACTTCTGCAATCTCTCTTAAGGTAAGCTCTTCCTCATAGTAAAGGTTTAATACCAGCTGCTCTCTTTCAGTCAGCTTTTCTACTGCCTGAGCCAGGATCTCCTTCATTTCCTTCTCCAGAACTCTCTCATCCGGTGCCGGGGTCTCCTTGTCCTCTATAATATCCATGAGCTTATACTCTCCTTCCTGTCCGGCAAACAAAACATCCTCCAGAGAATACTGGGAAAGATAATGAATATTATCCTGAATTTCATACAGCTCTTCCCGGGTAACTGACATAGCCCGGCAGATTTCCTCTGCTGCGGGTTCCCTTTGAAGTTTCTGCTGCAGTTCGTTCTGTACCCGATAGTATTCATTGATCCTGTCCATCTTTCCTCGGGAAAGCCTGCCGTTTTTCCTCAACTCGTCAATGATAGAACCTTTGATCCGCCACTTGGCAAAGTGTTCAAAAGGAACTCCTTTTTTGGCATCATAGCGTTTATAAGCTTCAATCAAGCCCAATACGCCTATATGAAGCAGGTCTTCCCTTTCATATTCCGTCTGCTTCAGATTGATCCGGCTTACGATTCTTTTGATTAGAGGAATATGCTCAATTATTACAGATTCCAGCTCTTGTTTCTGCTCATACGTATTCATTATTGACTGTCCTTTTGCCTGTATTAAAGGTATACTTTCTTGAGCCGCTCATAAACCTGTTCCATAGAGTAAATGCGGCTGCTGCTTTGCTCCTTCATAACAGCCTCTGCAATTTCATTTATTTCTTTTTCATCAGCTTGTTTATCTGCCAAAGCACCGTTTATAATACAGCCCAGGTTTTTCAGAGGCTTATTTAAAAAAGCCCCAGAGGTGCTGTGCAGTCTGTCATAGGCATCCATTCCCGAGGGAAAATCGGGGCAGCGGTCAATCACTACCCTGACATCCTTGCTCAGGTTGCACTGCTCCATAACTTTAACAAGCCGGTAGGCATCAGCTAAATCAGAAGGTCCGGGAGGGGTGATCAGAATAACTTTCTGGGAAAAGGAGATAAGGGACAAGGTGTTTAAATTAATTTCCCCGCCGGCATCTGCCAGGATTATATCAACATCATTTAACTTAAGAAACTTATCTGCGAAAGCTTCTGACAGGCAGTAATCGAATAAGAGGATTTTTATTCCTTCATAATCTATATCTATTACGTCCGTATCCGAAACGGACCGGAGGCTTCCGTTAAACAGCCATGGCGGCAATTCCTGGCGGCAGGACGGCTTGGCAACAGAGGGCCGGGGAAGCATGAGAAGGGGCTTCCTGCCCTTCTTTTTAAGTGCAGCGGCTAAATCCATCAAAAAATCTGTTTTTACAATGCCCTTTCTGCCGGAAACAAGGGCATAGATCTCAATTGCATTTCTGTTCTCACCTTTAAGAAGGCCGGTTTCCTTTCTCACCATCTCCCGCAATAGTTCTGCCTGATCCAATTATGCATCCACCCCCATGAAAAGATATTCCAGAAGGTTCTCCATAGAGGCATTTTTTATATCTTCGGGAACAATCTGCCCGGTAGTAAGATAGCAAAGAGGCTTTCCTGAATAATAACTTATATTGAGTATACTGCCGTAGCACTGGGTCTCATCGAGTTTTGTCAGCAGAACATAATCGTATCCGATTTCTTTATAGTTTTTCAATATGAGCTCTAAGTCCATCCTGCGTGTGGCGGCGCTTACAACCAGAATATTGCTCCTGTCAGGAATGGGACGCAGAAGATTTTTAAGCTCCTGTAATTGTTCTTTAGCCCTGGAATTCCTTCCCGTGGAATCAATCAAAATCCGGTCGCAGTCCTTCAGGCGTTTCATGGCTTTGGCCATTTCCTCTTCAGTGGTTACAACCTCCAAGGGTATATGAAGTATATCAGCATAGGTTTTCAACTGCTCCACTGCTCCGATTCGAAAGGTATCCGTGGTAACAAGCCCGACCTTTTTTCTGTTCTTCAATGCTTCAAGTGCGGCAAGCTTGGCAATGGTTGTGGTCTTGCCCACGCCGGTTGGTCCGATAAAGGCCCATACCCTTTCACCGGTTTTCTCTATATCAGCAAGGCTTCCCTTAAGACGGTTTTTAAAATAACCGCCGATTCTCTGCAGGGTCAGTGGTTGGTTTTCCGGCTTCCTGCAGAAACGGAAAAAATCCTTCATGATATCATCGTCCAGATCCATTCTTTCAAAATGCTGTTTTATCATGGAACTGAACCTTTCTTCACCTGCACTGCTTTTTTTCTTCTCCTCCATCAGAAGGCTTACCATCTCTTTTAATTCCCGTACTTCCTTTTCCAGCTCCCGACTGCGGGAACCGGCAGAAGACGGATAGCCTGATGGAGCCTGAGCTGCAGCAGTTACCTCCAGTACCTTTTTTTTGAAAAGGTTTTTTATGCCTTTCTTCCGTATCCACCGGCTGCTTATAATAACTGCATCCCTTCCCAGTTCATATCGTATGAGGGTCATGGCTTCATTCATGTCTTTTGCCAAATACCTTTTAATTGTCATGTAAATTCACCATCCCCACTGCCTCGATTTCAACTGAATTAGGCACTTCATTCAAGGACAGCACAGCCAGTTGAGGAAAGGCCATTTCAATCATCCGCTTGAAGGGCGCCCTGATTTTGGGAGATACCAGAATGACCGGTTTAATCTGAGCCATGGACAGATTCTCAAGAAGCCCGTGGATTTCTTCCAGGATTTTTGTGTTAATGCTGGGTTCAATGGCCGGGAAGGAGCCTTGAAAAGATACCTGAATATTATCAGCAATATGCTTTTCCAGTGAAGGGTGAATTGTAATAACCTGCAGCGTATTTTTTTCGTTCAGATAAGGCTGAACAATGGTTCTGCTTAAGGAGAATCTCACATATTCGGTCAGCATCTCCAGGTTCTTTGTGCTTCCCGCAT
>JAAZHD010000089.1 GCA_012510895.1 Clostridiales bacterium | reverse complement strand
GTACGGTTGATTCCAAATTAAATGAGATGAGGGAAATATCTCTGGAATTCTTAAAAAATTCATTAATATGATTTAAAGTATACATTTAAGATTATTGAATTATTATATTTATATGAGGAGATTGATGATGATTAATTTGTACACAAGTAAAAGTCAGTGTTGCGGATGTACTGCATGTATGAGCGTATGTCCAGAACGGGCTATAACTATGAAACCAGATGAGAATGGATTTCTATATCCTGTTATAGATTCATCATTGTGTATAGAGTGTAAACTTTGCAAAAAGGTTTGTTCATTTCAATATGATGTTGAAAATCCTTGCACTTTAAGTAAACCTTTAAAAACATATGCTGCTATATTAAAAGATACTGATTTTCTAAAAAACAGTGCATCGGGCGGGGCTTTTGTAGCGCTAGCTATGTACACCTTACACAACAATGGTGTAGTTTTTGGGTGTACTATGAATGATGGTTTGAAACCAGAACATATATGTATAGATAGTTTTAATGATATTCATAAGCTGCAAGGTTCCAAATATGTTCAAAGTGATTTGAAAGATACATATTATGAAATCAAGAAATACCTTAAAAGTAACCGTCTAGTATTATTCACAGGTACACCATGTCAGGTAGCAGGGCTGAAATCTTATCTTGGAAAAGAATATGATAATTTAATAACTGCTGATTTAATCTGTCACGGGGTACCAAGTTATTCCTTTTTTAAGAGTTACATCCAGTGGATTGAATGGAAGTTAGAAGGAAAAATTATAGATTTTCGCTTTAGAATCAAAGAAAAATGCTGGGGACATGGTGCTAAAGTCGTGTATAAAAAGAACGGAATAGTAAAAGAAAAATCTATTGTCCCTATTGAATCGTGTTACTATTATTACTTTTTAAAAGGTTATATATACAGGGAATCTTGCTATGAATGTCCATATGCGGGTCCATATAGAATTGGTGATTTTACCTTTGGGGATTATTGGGGGATAGATAAAGTTCATCCAGAAGTTAACAGAAGTAATGGAGTATCTTTAGTATTAGTAAATACTCAAAAGGGTTTACAAATTATAAACGGAGTAGATCCTTTTAATATCTTTGATGGTAGTAGAAAATATAAAAATAGCTTTAAAATAAATGATTGCTTATATTTGATAGAATCCGACTTTGAGAAAGCAAGACAATATAATGGACAATTAAATTATCCCGTTATTAGACATAAAGAACGGGAAATAATATTAAATATTTTTCGTGAAGAAGGTTTTAAAGCTGTGGCCGATAAATATTATAATGATATGAAAAAACAAATAATAATGTATAAAATAAAAGCTATTATTCCTACTCCAATTAAAAGCAAAATCAAAAAAATCTTAAAGAGGACATAAAATATTTTCAAAATGTAACGAAATGTTTTTCCAAGTAGAAATTCCCCACTTGATGATTAAGATAAGAAATTAGTATCAGAAGAATACTCCTTTACAAAAGACAATAGTTTCTTAACGATATCAAAAATTCTTAAATATTTGCAAAAAAATGTATTGAATTTTATAATGCAAGTAAAATAGGTAGTTGTCAAAAACATGGTAAGCAGGTGATATATTTGATAAGGAAAGCCGTTATACCGGCAGCCGGGCTGGGGACACGTATGCTTCCTCTTACCAAGAGCCAGCCCAAGGAGATGCTGCCTCTGGGAAGAAAACCCTGTATACAGTATATAGTAGAGGAGCTGGCCAGTGTTGGTGTTACTCAAATATTATTGTAAGCGTCAAATAGAGCACACCTAAAAATTTGCAAGCAAATATGAGATAATCTCTCCGTAAAAATGATGGGGAGGGATTATCT
>JAAZHD010000088.1 GCA_012510895.1 Clostridiales bacterium | reverse complement strand
ATAGTTTCTCCTTTTTCTCTTCATGGCTTCATTATATTCGGATCTGTTGTATTTTTCATGTCTCATTTCATGGGAGCATTATAAATAATCAACTAGCCCACCTACCCTGTAAAGTACTACAGAACCATCCATTCGATGACCATCTGAATTCCCAATCTATTAGTACTTTCTCTATCTGCATCTGTTACAACCATAAAATCACAAAGAAGATACAATGAACCCAACATCTAGCCGTTCTTCTTATTCACTGGCCATGGCAAGGCAGTGTTCCTTATTTTTAAACAAACAATATCCCAAATAGAAACCCAGAATTGGAGATGCAAGCTGAATTGCAGAAAACATAATTATAGAAACAAATAACGCATTATATTTCCTATTAACATGACCATTAGCTGAATAAATGATGCGAAAAATATGCATGATTAATACTATACCGACTATGCCCAACTCGTAAATTGCAGCACCATAACCACTCATAATTCTAGAATATCCAAATTCTTGGTATGCCGCGGCAAAACCTTTTGGAAAAAAACCTGTTTTTAAGGAAGCATTTATGGGGTTAACAATATGATTCACCCTAGAACGCACACTCTGATCAAGATAATAAAGTCCTCGTGGATCAGAAAATAGTCTACTCAAAACCGCAAAGATCCTAGTACCTTGAAAAACATCCATCCTCCACATCACTGTATAAAACAGGCCTATTCCGCCCATAACTAAAATCAACCGCCTGACATTTATCCCAAAGACATAGGAAACCCCGATAATGCCAATATATATAAGAAAATATACAACGCCTACCGACGATTGAGCGAAAAAAAGCAATTGTATTAGTAAATTGATCATGTACACCCATCTATCTTCCTTGAAATCTAAAACGAACAAGAAAGAAAATATTATCATGTAACCATAAAATGATGACTCTGAAGTCAAGCTGGGTACACCTCTTGTAGAGCTAGTTCTAGCTCCAGCAACAATCGAAAACATAAAATCGGGCTTTATGAACCTCTGAACAAAAGCCACTAACAACCAGATGTTGATAAAGATTTTGATAATCTTTTCGTTTAACCCCTTTGTCTTATTTAGCGCAGTGTAAGTTGCCCAAGATACAAAGAAGACACTCAAATAATTAAATAAACTTCTAAGGCTGTTGAAACCAAAATCTCCATAAATAAGCATCAAAAAAACAGCGAAAACGGAGACGTTTGCTAACATGATCATTTTTTTGTCCATTCTCAGCCTATTACCCAACAAAATCAGGATTGAAACCATCAGTGCATAAGGCTGGGTATCTGTTCCCCAATTATAAAGCGTAACAAATGGGAAGAACGAAAAGAAGTATAAAGCATATATGCCAACTCGCAAATTCTACACCTTCTTAATTCATCTAATAAGAATGCAAAATCGCTGACACTGTTGAAGTAGTCACTAATATCATTGCAAAGCAGTCAAAGCCATAAGCACTATCAGAGGGCTACGAGCTGAAAACGCTAGTGGAGTTTCTACTAACTGTTAAACTTGCAACAAAAACCTCCCCGTTTTCCCTCCTAAAAAACTATGCTCTACCCCCCTGCATTCACCTTTCTGTGAACGGCAGTCTGAGTCCCGCATTTTGGAGTCTAAAGTGATTTACCACCCTGTAATAGATATCTACATATACAGCAAATCTCTCCTCTTTGCTGTATAGTCTTTCAGCTCTTTCTAAACAAGCTTTGAAAAAGGTCTGTCTACAAACACTTCGGACTGTTCTTAGCTCGATGTAAACTGCATTGAGATCACCTTTTCTTACAACACAGCCTGCACGGTCAAGTTGAGTCCGTATAATGGTGTAAAAATGGTT
>JAAZHD010000014.1 GCA_012510895.1 Clostridiales bacterium | reverse complement strand
CGCTCTTTGGCTTAAAATACGTCTTCCTATATTTTATGGTGCCATAGCTTGTTAAGAGACTCGCTTCATCTCTCCTCACTATTTCCCATTTCTTCTTCCTAAAAGCTGAATTCCTTAGATATTCATCTGTTAATGCTAAACTAAAAATGTACCAGATGCTGGTGAAATAATAGGCCACCTTAATCAATATTTCCTGTATGATAAAGTTAGTGAGACTAATCGTACAGGAGGAAAGGAAATGATTAAGATGGCTCAACTAGAGGATATCAGAAAAATGTACTTTATGGAAGGGCTAAGTATCAGAGAAATTCATAGAAGAACAGGTATGCATCGGGATACTATCTCCAAATACTTATCTATGGATGAACCACAGCCCCCAAAGTACCAATCCTCCAAAGAGAGGAACCACCCGGTCCTGGGACCATATATTCCTTTAATCAACCAAATACTGGAGGAAGATAAGACCCGTCACCGCAAACAACGTCATACTGCAACTAAAATACTTGAACGTCTGAAAGAAGAAGGCTATTCAGGAGGGTACAGCACCCTAACGGACTATCTTCGCAAAGAACATAAGAAGCAGCGGGAAGCTTTCCTACCACTTGAGTTTGAATTAGGTACATACGCTGAAGTAGATTGGACTGAAGCATATTTCTATCTTAAGGGTAAGGAAACCAAAGCACACATATTCGTAATGAAGCTTAGAGGTTCAGGAGGCTTCTATGTAAGGGCTTACCCCTTTGAGAAGCAGGAAGCTTTCTTTGACGGTCATGTCAAATGCTTTGAGTTTATGAATGGCGTACCATACAAAATTACATACGACAATCTTAAGACCGCTGTAAAGAAAGTATTACAAGGCAGCAACCGTGAAGAACAGGAACAGTTTATCTCCCTGCGGACCCATTATCTATACGAGTCTTCTTTCTGCCGTCCGGCACGCGGCAATGAAAAAGGCGGCGTAGAAAATGCCGGGAAAGAAGCTGTCAGGAAGTTCTTTGTTCCTTATCCCGATGTAGAATCCTTTGATGAACTTAATGAATATCTGCATTCAGAATGCCTGAAGCTTCTTTCCGGAAACCCTAAGTGGGAAGCAGAGAAAGCAGCACTCAGACCTCTTCCTAAGGTTAGATTCAACGGGGCAAGATACAAGGAAGCCAAGGTCAACAGGTATTCAATGGTGCAGTTTGAAACTAATCGGTATTCCGTACCTACAGCCTATGTAGATGAACGGGTAACTGTCAGAGCAACACCAGATCAAATCGATATTATGCTAAAGGATATGGTAATTGCTCATCACCATAGAAATTATGGACGTAACCAGGATAATATCATTCTTGACCATTACCTGGATCTGCTGCTGCAAAAGTCCAGAGCTTTAGGCAATACCAGGGTATACAATCCTCAAGCACTGCCACAGGCATATGAGCAGTATCGAAAGATGCTGATATCCAGAAATCCTATAGGTAACCGGGAGTTTGTAAAAATACTTATGCTCCATCGTGATTATCCTCCTGCACATGTGACGGAAGCATTGGAAATCGCCATGCTGTACAATATCTATAGCGATGATGGAGTATTAAATATATTGGGACAGCTGCTCCTAAAGAGCCATAAAGCTGTTCATCTAAGTAAAGAGAGACTTCAAGGGATACCAGATGTACAGGTCACTCCTCCCGACCTGAATAAATACAAAGCCTTAATGGGAGGTGTGACAGAATGCCTCTAAACAAGATGCTCCTGGAAGCCTATTTTAAGAAGCTCAGGATGCCACAGGCAGCTAAAACATATGAATCTCTTGCCAGAGAAGCTGCAGATAACAATTTGGGTTATGAAGAATATTTGCTTGGTGTTCTGGAACAGGAAATTCACCAGCGGGAAAACAACCGGATACAGAGAGGGATTAAACAAGCCGCTTTTCCGGTGATAAAGACATTGGATAGCTTTCTTTGATTTCAAGGCTATACCTTCCCTCAAAAAGCCTAAAGTGCTGAAGTTTAAGCAGGGAGAATATATACGTAAGAAAGAAAATGTTATCCTTGTCGGTAACTCTGGTGTAGGCAAGACACATATTGCAACAGCACTCGGTTATGAAGCCTGCAGGCAGGGATTACGAGTTAAGTTCTACACTGCAGCCGGTGTAATCAATGAGCTCATTGCTGCGCAGCAGGAATACCGATTGAACCGACTTGAAAAGCAATGGCTGGCTCCACATCTCATAATCCTGGATGAGCTGGGTTATGTGCCCTTCAGTAAAATGGGTGCTGAGCTTTTATTTCAGTTTTGTGCAGCCCGGTATGAACGTGGC
Source organism: Clostridiales bacterium (assembly GCA_012510895.1). GTDB lineage: Bacteria > Bacillota > Clostridia > Caldicoprobacterales > DTU083 > JAAZHD01. Next base: position 368 of record JAAZHD010000014.1, on the reverse strand, counting down.
AGCATTATTATCACCACAAACCTTGAATTTCCTAAATGGACTGAGGTATTGGGTGATGAACAGATGACAGCAGCCTTACTTGATCGGCTAACCCATAAAGCACATATTCTTAACATCAACGGGGATAGCTATCGCTTCAAACAGGCACTTGCCATGCAATCTGAAACGACTTAATTTTTTATGCTTTGGTGGCCTAAAATTAGACCAGCAAGTGGCCTAATTTTTAATTGACATTAACATTATATCTTCCAATACTTCCACTATTATATTCCGAATTAGCTCAAACACATCTTCACCCAGCCCTAGTACTAAATCAGCCAGATCCTGACCTTCACTTATAAATTTTTTTATACGTTCCTCAATTTTCT
>JAAZHD010000087.1 GCA_012510895.1 Clostridiales bacterium | reverse complement strand
GGCTTATTCACTAGCCTGTAGAATATGAAATTCGCTCAATTAATAAACCTCAGACATATAGTTATGCTTCATCGGAAACATATGCTGTAAATTTAACAATGCCTCTTCTGAACTAGAGGTTAAAAAACCTTCATTATACGCAACCTCTACAGGCAGGTACCCCCATAACAGTTGAGTCAATGTATTAATGTCTAAACAGATGCTTGGTTTCTCTTGCACCTTTTCTACTATAGCCGTGCCATTATAAGATCTTACAGAATAGCATCCATTATTTTCTTTATAGAAACAATCATATACGTGTATAACAAAATCATCACCTTCATAAGGTATTCCGGTTAATGTACCGATTACATTATGTATTCGGCCCATTACAAAGGTTTCTTTTTGTAATCTGCCTCTAGCATCTTCCATCAATAAGTATTCTGTATCCCAATAAGGTGCTATACGCCTTATTTTGCTGACCTGTCCCATATGTGAATATACTAATTGGAGAAGAGCAGTTTTTGTCTCTGGATTCATATAAACTAATTCTTGTACAGTTAATATATTATCTTTAATTGTATATAATATATATCCATATGTATCTTCGTCACATTCATACATATAAGCAAATCCTTTATCTAATTCTATATCTCGCAATACTTTACACCAATCTTTGCTACTTCTTAAAATGTATCCATGAAACCTTTTCATGAATTTATTGTTGCATTTGTTTAACTTAGTTAAGTCATTCGAAATATTTACTCTTCTTAACCTTCCTTTTTCTATATTTGATATAATTTTAGATTTTCTGTGCCTGACTGGAGGCTCTATGTTATTATAAATTAATAGATCATAACAGACCTCCCATCCATACTTACGATAAAATTCGTATTGAAAAGGTAGGAGGATAGATATATAATTCGACCTTACTTCCAGTATTCGTCCTGCTTCTTTCAAAAGAAGCCGTATAACACCTTGACCACGGTATTCCGGCAAAGTTGCCACACCCACAATATAAGAAACAGGAAATTTTTTACATCGTAAAAATATAGTATATGGTAATAATTGCAAGCAAGATTGAATCTGTCGATTATTTTCAAAAACCAAGGTATTATCAGGAAGAAAACAAGTGGAAAAATAAAAATCGACAAATTCAGGAGTATCGTCAAAACAATACTCCCATATATATCGGATCTTAGCTATTTCATTTTCTCTAGCCAACCTAATCATAGCGATCACCTTCTTTCGTCATAAAAACCAGTATATTTTTTTATCATCTTTACTGGATGGTAAGACTCTTTTGATTTTCTTAAACCGGCTATACCCATATCCTCTTCTCTGTTAATATAAGTAACATCAGACCACTCATGAAAAGAAAAAGAGCGGTTTATTATCGCGTAAGAACCATCGTAGTCGGTATTAGCTTTTTCAATTCGTATTACTGCCATATCAGGATTTAGCAGTTCACCTATTGAAAAAGCCTGTATCTTTCCGTTAATTCTAATGGCACCGCCGACAACATCTAATTCATTATAATGCTTCATTATCTCTTGTATCGCTTGCTTTTCTTCAAATATGCTTTGACTAGTATTTTGCTTAGAAAACCATTCGTATGCAGCACTCAAACATTCCCGCAAATTATTATTTGTTATTCTTTCATATTCATAAGTGTAATATTTGACGAACTTATTAATATGATTTCGTTTCTGGCGATACTTATTGCCTTTTAACTCGATCAAATCTTTTGACAGGTATACATAATCAAAATTATTTCTGTCTGCAATGAATATAATCTTTCCTCCCATTACCTCTGCTATTGCTTCTTTTTGCTCTTCGGTAACAGCCTTTAATACTAATGGGAGGCCGTTTGAATGAAAATACTCCGCTAAAACCGGCAAAGTTTTTTCGAAATCTTCCTTTTTTAAACTTAGAGGTGAGAAGACAAATGGATACAGACCTCGATAACATCCAACGACACACAAGTGCTCGTGCAAGATTGTATACTTAAAATTATAAGAATGACGCCAAATAAATAAATTGATGAAAGAGTATTCGGAATTCTCATAGGTTTTTGCTTGAAAATAGCGATCAAAAAGAGATTTATCGTCCAATTCTATATCTTTAAAAGTCAACACAAAAAACCTCCTATTATAGCTCTGTAATATTATAACACTTTTTAATGATATATAACATAAAATAGGAGGCAGCTAAGTTGCAACTCTTAGTTTCATATTTAGCCTATATAGCTTTCTCTCCTTATAGATGAAATTATATCCTCATTGTAACGAGAGCTTTCTTCGTGAATAATTTCCAATATTTCGTCTAGTTCTTCATAAAATACAACTATCAAATCACCTGCTTTCGCACATTTAATTGCTTCTTTTAAAGCTACTGCTTCATTCCTAACCAACATAATATCTTTCTTATGAAATCCAACAGAAAGAGCCCCTTCTTTTAATAAATTAGATACTTCTCCAGGTTCCCTTCCTCTTAGGTTTTTATCTTCCTTAATAATTAGCTTATCAAAGACTAAACCTGATACAGAACCAATTTCATATATTACAGAATTTTTCCTATCTCCTGGTGTGCCTATAATGCCTATCAGCCGAGAAGCACCCATTTTAGTAATTGCTTCTGTAACTCTTTTATAGCCCGCTAAATTATGCCCGTAGTCTACTACAACTCTGAAATCGCGAATATTGTATATATTAAACCTCCCTGGATTATGGATTTCATCACTGTAAAAATAAGACATTGCATTTTCAATAATCTGTATGGGAATATTCAATGCGTAAGCTGCACTAAAGGCAGCAAGACAATTTTCAATATTATGTATCAGTTTTCCGCCATAAGTGGCCGGTATATGCGTAACAGGAAGGCTTTTCAGTAATCCGTTTCCTGTCGCTAATGTAATATGATTGTCTTTAAGAAATACTGCAATCCCTCCTTCAGCTATATGCTTATGAACAATTAAGTTACCCTCTTGAAGGGTAAAATATATAATGTTAGCCTTTACTCTCTTAGCTGCCTGTACAACCATTTTATCATCAGCATTTAATACCACATAACCATTGCTCTTAACCGCTTCTACTACCAATGACTTTATATGAAACATTTCTTCCAAAGTCTCAACCCCATCCAGTCCCAAATGATCATCACTTATATTGGTAAGAACACCAACGTCAGCAAGATCATAACCTAGCCCTGAATGAATTATGCCGCCTCTGGCGGTCTCCAAGACTGCAGCTTCAACAGTTTTGTCACTTAAAAGTATCTTTGCGCTTACAGGTCCTGTGGTATCTCCTTTCATAATGCATTTATCATTAATAAAAATACCTCCGGTTGTCGTCATTCCCACACTTTTCCCTTGTGACCTTATAATATGTGCAATCATTCGCGTGACGGTAGTCTTCCCATTAGTTCCTGTAACTGATATGATAGGAATTGAGTGTTTGATTCCATATGGAAACAACATATCTATAATTGCATTTCCTACCTTCCTTGGCTTACCTTTCGAAGGATAGAGATGCATTCTTAATCCTGGAGAAGCATTGACTTCTATTATAGCTCCTTTCTGATAGATAATGGGGTTACTTATATCGTAACATTTTATATCTACACCAGCTATGTCTAAGCCTATTATTTTAGCAGCACGGATAGCAAGTTCTTGATTCTCTGGATGAATCCTATCTGTGACATCAACAGACTCTCCACCTGTACTAATATTTCCGTTGCCTTTTAAGTATACCCGGATACCAGGTTTCGGTATACTATCCGGAGTATAACCTTGTTTACTAAGATATGTTAAACTAATTTCATCTATCTTAATTTTACTGAGAGGCTTTTCATGCCCTTCTCCTCTTCTTTCATCGTTATTTTTCATCTCAACCAACTGAGCTATAGTATGCTTGCCATCACCTACTATATGAGCAGGAATACGCAATGACACAGCAGATACTTGATTCCCAATAACTAAAACTCTATAATCATTACCTTGTATCATCTCTTCTACCAAAACATTCTTAGAAATTTTCGCAGCAATCCGAAAGGCCTGCGCTATTTCTTCTTCAGATTCTATATTCAAAGATACCCCTTTACCCTGATTGCCATATACTGGTTTTAAAGCAACAGGATAACCAATTTCGATAGCTGCTTCCACAGCTTCATCCATAGTTGAACATACTATTCCCTTAGAAACAGGTATTCCTGATTGATTGAGCAACTCCTTGGTTATGGCTTTATCGCAAGCTATATCAGTTGAAATACAGCTTATACTATCTGACAAAGTACCTTCCATCTTTCGGTGATACTTACCATAGCCAAGCTGTATTATGCTGCCTTTTCCAATTCTTGTAACCGGAATACCTCTGTCGATAGCAGCATCTGCGATTGCTTGAGTACTAGGTCCTAAACCATATCTAAGGGCTGTTTCCTTAATACGATTAATCCCAAAATCTATATCAAAGTCTTGGCCTTTACAAAGGGTTTCTACCATATTAACCGCCAACCTTCCCGCTTCCAATCCAGCATGTTCCTCCATTTGAGCAAATACGATGGTATACGAGCTGGTATCCCTAATTCGTCTGGCACGTCCAAATGAAACATTTTGACCGATTAAATTTAGAATCTCAAGTGCACTATGTTCTATTACATGAGCCAAATAGGTACCTTCCTGCAGTCTGATAATGAAGCCTCCTTCTCGTCCTAAAGAACAATGGTGCTTCGTTATACCAGGAAGAAGTTTCATTAACCTTTCATTAAAGCCTGGGATTTCTACAGTAGGAATATCAACCCATTCTTCTAAATCTACTACCATTTTAATTACTCTTTGATGACTATATATATTTCTTCCATTATATGCTTTTAGCTCGTAAATTAACAATATGGTTACCTCCTTAAGATAGGTACACGTGTATTCAGATCAAACTCATATTCATTAGGCAGAATATGAATGACTATGTCTGTCAATGCCAGAATATCATCTGGTCGTGACTCGGATGCATTGGTATAGCTGCATTTAACAGCATCTAAAATAGTGACGGCATTGGAACCTATAACTTTGAACCGTCGATCCGGTTGAACTATAATAGCCGTATCTTCATCCAAGCCTATGCCCAAGACTCTGGGATTTTGGGCTAAAGAGGCCAATAGTCTTCCAATACGACCTCTTTGGGCAAAATGTTGTTCAATAACAACTCCTTCTATTAATCCAAGACCGGGTGCCATTTTAACAGTACATTTTTTGGGCGATTCATCTTCTATACCTGAAATTATCATAGTCTCACTCATAGCTGATGCCCCAGCACTGGTCCCGGCAATGACCATACCCTCTTTATATGAAATTCTGAAAAAGTTCTCAATTTTTGTACCGCCAATAAGACTGGTAATTTTAAGTTGATCCCCTCCAGTAAAAAAAATACAACTTGCATCTTCCATTTGCTGTATTTTCCTCTTATTATTGGCTTGTTCTCTAGTCTCAATATGTACTGTTTCTACATTAGGTACACCAAGGTTATTAAATATGCTAGTGTATTCTTTACCTACCTCATCCGGATATTCTGTCGCTACAGTAAGAATAATAATTTTCCCATTTTGGCCTCCTGACAACTTGGCAACTGAATTAAGAATAATACATTCATTCTCCTTATCTTCTGCACCACCAATAATTATCAGTATGCCTCGATTGTTATTTTTCATAAATTACCTCCCAAAACCTTTCCGGTCTCATCATTACATACATATATTAGTGGCTGCTGAACAAAAAGTTCTTAATCAAAATCAGCAGCAAATACCCATATATTGTTAGGTTGTATAAACCTAAAGTACCGTTTTAATAGCACCTTGAAAATTTGTATAAAAAGAGACCTAAGCCTCTTTTCAAGATTCATTACAAGAAGCTGC
>JAAZHD010000013.1 GCA_012510895.1 Clostridiales bacterium | reverse complement strand
TCTGTTTCCATTTCATCAATTGTTCTTATTTTTGATGTGCCAAAGAAATTCAAAACTTCGCTAATGTAATTTTCACAAATTTGCTGTATAATATTATTCACAAGAGACCCTCCTTGGTATTTATTTTTGTTTGGCAACTAATATTTTACCAAAACGGAGTGGTCTCTTGCTATTTTTGTCCTAAAACAATTTTACACTAAGTTAACCTCTTGTGCTAGGTAGTAAGATTTGATTTTAAGGAATATTATACCAACTAATAAGGGTATAAAATCCTTGCTAGATAATTTTGTGTGGATTAATTAACCAAATACTAACTCTTTGATTCTTGAATGTGACTCACGGCCTATAAGTTTATTGATGTAATAACACAAGTTATAAGCCAATAATTTGGTTTTAATCCTTGTTTGTAACCCCCAAAAAGACTTCGCTAGTACTCTCTCAATATTGAGTTGACAAACAAGCTGGGATGCTGACGTTTCAATCCTTCGCCTTAATCTAAAGATAGCTTGCCTCAGTTCTTTAGGGAATTGAACTTTGCTACTACTCCTTTTAAGAGGCAAGATATCAATATGTTTTTCAGCTTTTAGGGATGCAGCAAAATCATCACCTATATAACCTTTATCACCAAACATGGTGATATTACTATAGCTATTGGTTAAATCCCAAGCAGCTGCTCTGTCATCAATGTTAGCAGAGGTAATTACAGCATCATTTATAAAACCATCTATGGTTGCAAGCATGTGTAGTTTATATCCCAGATATGTTTCCTTTTTGGATGCACATTTACCATAAGTAGCACCAAATCCTTTAAATGTCTTATGAAAATGTGCTCTTCCAAATTTGCATACTGGAATAGGAATGCTGTCAATAATTCTGTATGGCTGGTTTACATGTTCTGTAAGAACAGAAATCTTCTTTCGGATTTCTTCTATAACTGAATGAAGGTTTCTTCTGGTTCTATTAAACCTGGACCTGCTGCAGAGCCTTGGAAACAAGTCTCTCATATTCTTCTTACAGAAACCAAGCCAGGCATTTTCTGAATCAATGGTTAGTAATTCAGCAACAATGCTTAAGGTAATTATTTCACTATCACTCATCTTAGAAGTATTGATATTGCAACGTTTTTTAATATGTGTTGGAGTTACTTCTTGGTAAATGTCGTCAATTATGACATAAGCGACAGTTATAAAGTCTTTTAAATCTCCAATTTCTTTGATAGAATAGTTTCTATCAGACTCCAGCATATATGTGACCCCCTATCATTTTTGTGGTTATTAATGATAGGTTACATAATATGTTGGAGTTTTTCATTCGTAGATTTTTGGTAATTCAAAGCTAGCACAACAAGTTAAATTACAAACTTTTGAAACCAATGGTACAAGCGCTTCATGTTCTTTTGATGATGGTAAATGGAAATGCGATTAAAATGTAAGGTAAGCTTTAGTTTACGTCCATCATGCAATCAAAACACATCTCAAGTGAATAAAGTATGTTTTTATGTATAAAATAAAATGAAATCACATTAACGAGGAGAGATAATATGGATAAACCTGTAG
>JAAZHD010000086.1 GCA_012510895.1 Clostridiales bacterium | reverse complement strand
GTTTTTAAGTTTAGTAGCTTCATCAATGATTATAGCCACATTTCTTGTTTTTAAATATAAAATTAATTGGCTTTTCTCTACTTGTAAGATTTCGAAATTGGTTATAATAACTCTAGCAGGGCTTATAAACACCAAATAGTTATTTTTTTATCATCTGTCAGTATCGCAGGTTTTATATAAGTGTGATATATAAATTCATTTTTCCAGTTTTGAACAAGTTGCTTTTTTGTAACTATTAGTACCGTATCAATTGAAGATTTTTCTAGCCAATAGAGTAATATATCAATTGCAATTTTTGTTTTGCCTAATCCTTGCTCATGAAAAATGGCAGCGTAATCTAAATCTTTTATTGATTCAAAAGCTTCTTTTTGATAAGGAAACGCATCAGATTTTGGTTTGGTTTTTGGTTCTTTTAAAAGGCGAATTTTTTTCATACCGCACCTTCTATCCACTCAATAATCTTCGTTGTGTAATTTCCTGGAATTCTTTTTCTTAATCTTTGTATTATATTATTTGCTGCTGCACGTTCAATCCATGGAACAGCAATTAATAGTACTGCTTTGCCTTGAAAATTAGCACATTCTTTCATGTATGCTTCATATTGGGCTCTACTATGTTGCTTTTCAACTTCACCTTCAGTCTTGGCTTCACCAATTATTAGAAGATTTTCAAAGCAGTAATATACATCTGGACGAAAGCCACCAATTGTTCTTGGGGGTAAAGATAAAGAGTCAGGAGTATCATGTTGAATTAGTATTTGACAACCTGATGGAATTAACTTCAATATCTCTCTTTTTAATAATTGCACAAGCTCTTGATGTTGGTAAGATTCAGGCATCACTATTCACCATCAATTTCTGAAAGAATGATAGTTTGAATGTCATGACAAACATTTCGTAGACTATTCAGTTTATCTTCATACACCGGGTCATCTCGTAAATGATGCAACTCAGAAATCGTCATATTCATTATTCTTTTTGACAGTTCTTTAGCCAGCATTTCATATGGGACATCTTTAAGCTTTTCAGTTGTTATCTCTTCTGCTGCTAGTACCTTTTTAGCCTCAGTACTATTTTCTTTTAAAAATATTTCTTTGGCTTTCTTGCTTTTAAGGATATCCGGAATGCGACGTACATCCTGCATAACGCTAATTTTTTCATCACGTATCCATATCGAAAAGTCTGTTTTAGTAAATCCATGCATTTTAAGAGCGTCTAATACAGTTTTACTTTGTAATTCAACAAAGCCATGAAACTTCTTTATATCAAACTGCATATCATCATCGCATATAGGACGGTAATAAGTTTCCATATCGTTATATGCTGCAATCATGTTTTTAATTTCTGACGCTTTTGAAGATCCACCGCATAAAGATATCAACACATTTATGGGCATATGTTCAACATTGTATAAATAATTCAGATATTTTGCTTTAGAATATGGATCCCATTCACGCGGCCCGACTAAATGCGCTTGCAACCGAATAGCATGAATTCGTTCAGCATCAAGATTCTCATAAACAATTGCTTTGATAGAATCCCAATTGCCTGGGACTCCAGAATCCCTAAAATCTTTATATATTTGAAGACGAGTATTTCCTTCAATTACACGATATGTACCATCTGGTTCTTTATTAACGATTATTGGATGAATAATACCTCCATGTTCACGGATGGACTCACGAAGGCTCTCACAGGAAGTAGTTTTTGTACCAAGTAATAATGCTATCGTGTCACTTGTAACTTTTTCAGGGTCATAGATAGATAAGTAGTTTGCAATTCTAGGATTTTCCTTATCAATTTTAATCTGGTCAATAGAAAGTTCGACAAATACGCTCATATCTTCACCCTTCCCCGTTAAATAAATATAAAGAGAGGCTGAGATACAAGAGAAAAACCGTCAATGTGAAAAACAAAGATAAAGTTGTTCAACTTTTGCCATTATACTTTGCCCCTCTATTTTTATCTTTTTTATCCTCAAATCAGCAGACTTCTCAGCATCCTTTGGTATCGCCACTGCCCAACCAAGCTAACATCTCCCTTAATACGCCCCTGTTCGCATAAAACTTGAACTATGCGCGGGGATATATTCAATTTTCAGCTGCTTGGTTTTTTGTTAAGTAATCCATTATGAATACCTTGCAGCACATAAAATTCCAATTTTTATTATATGCAAAGAAACGAACAATTTCAACATTTTACGCTTTTTTATAATAAAGCCCTTTCAAGAGATAAGTGTACTTGCATTAAATATACATCTATCCTGCTTACTCAACTCCCTATAAAAACCGCTATTATCTAACTTGTTAACTCAACACTTCCAATTTTCAGGCTCAAATATTATCCAAAAATATACCATTGATATGTTCCCACATACGCATTTTACCCTTTCTCTCGAGTAGACAAGTTGAATGCAAACGCGAAAACCCAGTAAAATCAAGGCTTACAGCCGCGACATCAATACCACGCACTCAACATGGTACGTATGGGGGAACATGTCAAAAGGCTGAACTTCGTCTATCCTGTAACCCAATTGTGCGAGGACTTTCAGGTCCCGTGCCAGGGGGCTCGGATTACAGCTGACATACACGATTCTTTGCGGCCCGGTGTCTGCAAGCTCTTCCAATACTTCCGGCTGACAGCCGGCCCTCGGCGGGTCTAAGACTGCTACATCAAAGGTTATTCCTGCTCCGGCTAGATCCGGCACGACTTCCTCTGCGCGGCCTGATATGAAGCGGACATTTGTGATTCCGTTGAGTTTGGCGTTTTCGTTAGCATCTTCGATGGCATCTTTGTTAGCTTCTATTCCGTAGACTTCAAGCGCCTGCTCGGCGAGG